>JAJUHG010000082.1 GCA_029267995.1 Micrococcales bacterium | reverse complement strand
CCAGCGAAAATGCTCGCGCACCTCGGTGCACCTCCTAGTGCTCCTCGTCGCGACTCGATAACCTCGGCGAATGAGCGTGGACGCGGGGGCCCGGACGGGCACACGGGGGCAGCGTCGCCGCTACCTCGTGCGCCGTCTCGAGCGCACCGCCAAGACCGCGCTGCGCCGCTGGGGCATCTCGCCGCAGATCGTCGTGTGCGCGGGGCTCGTCGTGCTGAGCCTGCTCATGATCACCGCGACCACGACGTGGTCGGGCTGGTGGCCCCCGTCGATGCTCGTGCTCATCGTCCTGCTCGGCGGGTACGCGCTGCGCCTGCCCGGGGCGATCGTGCTGAGCGCCGTCGTCGGGCTCGAGCTCGCGGCACTGTCCTACCTCGAGGCTGCGCCCGTGCGACCGGGCGTCGTCGTCGCGTACGTCGCCGTGACGATCGCGGTGCTCGCCTTCGTCCGCTCGCGTGACAAGCTCGGACTGCAGGGCGTCCCCGGGGACCTCATGATCGTCGACCTGCGCGACCGCCTCGAGGCGCACGGGCGCATCCCGCCCCTGCCCGACGGGTGGCGCGTCGACTCGGTGCTCCGCTCGGCGAACGGCGAGGCGTTCTCGGGCGACTTCGTGGTCGCCTCGCGCGGGGAGGGCGGCCGGCTCCTCGAGCTCGTGCTCGTCGACGTCTCGGGCAAGGGGCAGGAGGCCGGTGTGCGCTCGCTCCTGCTCTCGGGCGCCTTCGGCGGCCTGCTCGGGGCGATGGGTCGGCGCGAGTTCCTGCCCGCCGCGAACGCCTACCTGCTCGAGCAGGAGTGGGACGAGGGCTTCGCGACCGCGGTGCACCTCGCGCTGCGTCTCGACACGGGCGAGTACTGGATCGCGACCGCGGGCCACCCGCCTGCGGTGCACCTGCACGCCGGTTCGGGCCGCGTCGAGCTCATCGACACGATCGGGGCCCCCGCGCTCGGGCTCATGGACGCCCCGCGCTACACCCCGCACCGCGGGCAGCTCGAGAGCGGCGACACGCTCATCCTGTACACCGACGGGATCGTCGAGACGCCGGGCGCCGACGTCGAGCTCGGGATCGACCGGCTCATGGGCGTCGTCGAGCGGATCGTCGCGACCCGCTCGGGGGACGCCGAGGCGGTGCTCGACGCGATGCGCTCGGGGCCCGGTGACGACCGTGCGCTCGTGCTCGTGCACCGCGAGTGAGCGGAGGGCGGGTGCGCGCAGGCGGTGACGAGGAGTACGTCGAGGCGGTGCTCGCCGTGGTCCGACAGATCCCCGAGGGGCGCGTGATGACCTACGGGCTCGTCGCCGAGGTCGTCGCGGACACCCTTGCCGCCCGAGGGAGCACACCACGCGGCGGGCCGCGCCAGGTCGGGACCGTCATGGCCCGGCGCGGTGGCTCGGTCCCGTGGTGGCGGGTCGTGACCGCGGACGGACGCGTCCCCGCGCACGCCGCCTCGCGCGCGCTCGCGGCCCTGCGGGCCGAGGGCACCCCGCTCTCGTCCGACGACGACGACGCGCGGGTCCGGGTGCGTCGTGCCGTGTGGTGGCCGCAGTGACCTTCGCCGAGCTCGTCGCGCGGCTGCGTGCGGCGGGGTGCGTCTTCGCCGAGGACGAGGCGCGGCTGCTCCTCGAGGAGGTCGGTTCGCTCGGCGAGCCCACGCTGCTCGAGGACGCCGTCCGGCGGCGCGAGGCGGGCGAGCCGCTCGAGACGGTGCTCGGGCGGGTCGAGTTCTGCGGCTCGGTGCTCGCAGTCGTACCCGGGGTGTTCGTGCCGCGGCGCCGGACCGAGCTGCTCGTGCGACTCGCGCTCGAGCACTGGCGCGACGGCGGGATCCTCGTCGACCTGTGCACGGGCAACGGGGCCGTCCCGGCGGCATTCCTCGACGCGCACCGTTTCCTGGCCGGTGCGTGGCCCGAGGTGTACGCGGTCGACATCGACCCGGTCGCGGTCGAGTGCGCACGTCGCAACATCACCGCGACGGGGGTGCACCTGTTGACCGGCGACCTCGACGAGCCACTGCCGCCTCGGATCGCGGGACGGGTCACGGTCATGACGGCCAACGCACCGTACGTGCCGAGCGCTCAGATCCCGTTCATGCCGCGCGAGGCGCGTGACTTCGAGCCGCGGCACACCCTCGACGGGGGTCCCGACGGCGTCGCGCTGCACCGCCGGATCGCCGCGCTCGCCCCGTCCTGGCTCGAGCCCGGGGGCCACCTGCTCGTCGAGTCGAGCGAGCGGCAGGCCTCGCTCACCGCGGACGCGATGACGGACGCGGGGCTCGAGACCTCCGTCGTGCGCGACGAGTCCCTCGAGGCGACCGTCGTCGTCGGCGTGCGGCGCTGAGCGTTCGGTCCGGCTCTTGCGAGCGTTGCTGAACGCTCGGGTCAGCGCACCCCGGTGCGGCGCGAGGAGATCGTCCCCGTGTCGAAGCCCGCGAGGTGCAGGCCACCGTGGAAGCGCGCGTGCTCGATCTTGATGCACCGGTCCATGACGACCTCGAGGCCCGCAGCCTCCCCGTCCCGCGCGACCTGCTCGTGCCACGACCCGAGCTGGAGCCACAGGGTCCTCGCGCCGACGGCGATCGTGTCGGCGAGGACGCTCGGCAGGTCGTCGTGGCGTCGGAACACGTCGACGAGGTCGGGCACCACGGGCAGCGCCTCGAGCGAGGGGTAGGCCCGGCGGCCGAGGATCTCGCTCGCGTTCGGGTTGACGAAGAAGACGTCGAGGTCCGAGCTCGACAGCAGGTAGGTGCCCACGAAGTAGCTCGCGCGCGCGGGGTTGTTCGACGCCCCCACGATCGCGACCGAGCGCGTGCGGCGCAGGATCGCGAGACGCTCCGAGGCACTCGGGCCGGTCCAGGTGCGCCCCTCGCGCGGCGCTCCCTCGGCCGAGCACGCGATCCCCGGCGCGCCGAGGTCGATCCCGAGGTGGTTCGTGCTCATCGGGTCCTCCCCGTCGCGGCGGTGAGCGCCTGGTCGAGGTCCCACAAGATGTCCTCGACGTCCTCGAGACCCACCGAGATGCGTACGAGGTCCTCGGGGACCCCCGCGGCCTCGAGCTGCTCCGAGCTCAGCTGCTGGTGCGTGGTCGAGGCCGGGTGGATCACGAGGGTGCGCGCGTCGCCGATGTTCGCGAGGTGGCTCGCGAGCACGAGCGACTCGATGAACACCCGTCCGACGTCGCGCGCGGGACGGTCCTCGGTGCCCGCGACCCCGAAGGAGAAGACCGCACCGGGACCCTGCGGCAGGTAGCGCGCGGCTCGTGCGTGGTGCGGGTGGGACTCGAGGCCCGCCCAGCTCACGTACGACACGCGCGGGTCCTCCTCGAGCCAGCGGGCGACCGCGTGCGCGCCCGCGAGGTGGGCGTCCATGCGCTGGGGGAGCGTCTCGACGCCCTGGAGCAGCAGGAACGCCGAGTGCGGGGACAGCGCGGGGCCGATGTCGCGCAGCTGTTCCGAGCGGAGCTTGGTGAGGAAGCCGTACTCGCCGAAGTTCTCCCACCAGCGCAGCCCGCCGTACGAGGCGACCGGCTCGGTCATGGTCGGGAAGCGGCCGTTGCCCCAGTCGAAGGTCCCCGCCTCGACGACCACACCGCCGAGCGTCGTGCCGTGGCCGCCGAGGAACTTCGTCGCGGAGTGGATCACGATGTCCGCGCCGTGCTCGATCGGCCGCAGGAGATAGGGCGTCGCGAGCGTCGAGTCGACCACGAGGGGGACGCCCGCCGCGTGCGCGACCTCGGCGAGGCCAGCGAGGTCCGCGATCTCGCCCGAGGGGTTGCCGATCGCCTCGGTGTAGACCGCCTTGGTCTCGGGCCGGATCGCCGCGGCGAAGTCGGCCGGGTCGGTCCCGGGCACGAAGGTCGTCTCGACGCCGAAGCGGCGCAGCGTGACGTCGAGCTGGGTCACTGTCCCGCCGTACAGCTGGGCCGAGGCGACGATGTGGTCGCCCGCCCCGGCGAGGGCCGCGAACACGAGGAACTCGGCAGACATGCCCGAGGCCGTCGCGAGTGCGCCGATGCCGCCCTCGAGCGAGGCGATGCGCTCCTCAAAAGCCGCGACGGTGGGGTTCGCGATGCGCGAGTAGATGTTGCCGTACTTCTGCAGCGCGAACAGGTTTGCGGCGTCGGCGGTGTCCTCGAAGACGAACGACGTCGTCTGGTAGATCGGGACGGCGCGTGCGCCCGTCGCCGAGTCGGGGATGCCGCCCGCGTGCAGCGCGCGGGTGCGGAAGCCAAAGGTGCGGTCGGTCATGGCTGAGGGGCCTCCTGGGGCCGCGGGTGGGGCGTGGTGCTCGCCGTGACGCTAGTGCGCGCGGCGGCGGGGGAGCAGGTCAGGTCCATCGCTTGAGCAGGTGCTTCTCCCCGAGCCCGATGAGGGAGTCGGTGAGCTTGCCGAGGATCGCGAAGGACACGATCGCGAGGAGCATGCGGTCGACGCGACCGTTGTTCGCCGAGTCGATGATGAGGAAGCCCAGGCCCATCGAGGACGCGATGAGCTCGGCCGCGACGACGAACAGCCACGCCTGTGCCAGGGCGAGGCGCAGTCCCGACACGACGGTCGGCACGACCGCGGGCAGCTGGACCGTGCGCAAGAGCTGCAGGCCCCGCAGGCCGAACGCCCGGCCGGCCTCGACGAGGTGCGGGTCGACGTGGCGCAGTGCACCGGCGACCGTGGTGAAGACGGGGAAGAACGCGCCGATCGTCACGAGCGTGACCTTCGAGTCCTCGTTGATGCCGATCCACAGGATGAGCAGTGGGACCCACGCGAGCGAGGGGACAGCGCGGATCGCGCCGATCGTCGGGGCGAAGGCTGCGGCGAACCAGCGCGAGAGCCCCACGAGCGAGCCGAGCACGAGGCCGAGGAGCGACCCGATCGCGAAGCCCGCGAGGACGCGCTGTGCCGAGATCGCGACGTGCACCTGAAACTGCCCGCGCTGCCACAGGTCGACCCCCGCGTCGACGACCGAGCCCGGCGAGGGCAGCTGGTGCGCCGGCACGAGCCCGCCCGTGGTCACGAGGTGCCACACGACGACGATCGCGAGCGGGACGACGACGCCGAGCGCGACGAGCGCCGCCCGCGCCAGGCGCGAGCGACGGCGTCGGCCGTGCCCCCTCGGGGAGGCACTGTCGGGCTCGGGGGCCCAGCCGTCCGCGGTGCCCGCTGTGCCGTCGCTGACCGCGCGCGGGTCCTCGTCCGTCCGGACGGGTCCGTCACCCGCGGTGCGGTGGTCACCGTGGGCGGGTGTGAGGTGGTTGAGGCCGACGAGGGGTCGCCCCTGGGCGTCGGTCACGGGTCCTGTCCCGGTGCCGGTAGCGATCTCGCTCATGGTGTCCCTCGCTCGTGGTGCGTGTCGGTGCTGTGACGGGGATGCGGTGCGCCGGGCGGGAGGTGCGCGCTCCCGCCCGGCGCGGACCTCACTCGGCGATCGTCGAGGGGTCGGCCTTCTCGGCGAAGCTCGGGTCGAGCAGCTCGTCGAGCGCGGTGTCGAGGTCCGAATGGCTCGCGACGTCGCCGGACTCGACGAAGATCGGCCCGACGACCTCGAGCACCGCGATCTGCTTGTCGCCCGGGACGAGCGCGAGGTCGAGGTTCGTGCGCTCCTTGATGACCTTCTCGGCGACCTCGATCGACACGCCCGAGGCCTCGGCAAGGAGCTCGGCCGTCTCGTCGAGGTTCTCGAGGGCGTACTGGCGGGCCTTCTCGTAGGCGTCGACGACGACCTGCGCGAGGTCAGGGTGCTTCGTCACGAAGTCCTCGGTCGCGTTGAGGAAGCCGTAGGTGTTGAAGTCGATGTTGCGGTAGAAGAGCGTCGAGCCCGCCTCGAGCTCGGAGACCGCCATCATCGGGTCGAGGCCCGACCACGCGTCGACGGCGTCGGTCTCGAGGGCCGTGCGCCCGTCCGCGTGCTGGAGGTTCTCGACCGTGATCTCGTCAAGGCCCACGCCGTGCTCCTGGAGGGCCTGGAGGAGGAAGAAGTACGGGTCGGTGCCCTTCGTCGCAGCGACCTGCTTGCCGCGCAGGTCCTCGACCGAGGTGATGTCCGAGCCCGCAGGGGCGACGAGCGCAGCCCACTCGGGCTGGGAGTACAGCGCGATCGTCTTGATCGGCGAGCCGTTCGCGCGGGCGAGCAGCGCGGCCGAGCCCGCGGTCGAGCCGACGTCGACCGCGTTCGCACGCAGGGCCTCGTTGGCCTTGTTCGAGCCCGCCGACTGCAACCAGTTCACGGTCACGCCGTCGAGGGTCTCCTCGAGCCAGCCCTTCTCCTTGATGATGATCGACAAGGGCGAGTAGGTCGCCCAGTCGATGTTGAGGGTGTCCTTGCTCCAGCCCGAGTCGGCCGCGCCCTGGGCCTCGGTCTGGGTGGTCTGCGACCCTTCGCCGGCGACGCACGCGCTCAGCACGAGGGCGGCCGCGGTGGCCGCGGCGGCGAGGGACAGCGAGCGGCGGATCTTCATGATTTCTCCTGGGTGGGTGCGGTCGGGGGTCAGATCGAGTGGTGCGCGTCGGGGTCGGGTGCGGGGGTGTGGTTCGTCGTGACGCCGAGCCCTTCGAGGAGCTCGGCGCGCAGCGCGGCGAGCTCGGCCGAGGCGCGGTCGCGCGGGCGGCTGCCCGGGACGCGCGTGACGGACTGCACGGACCGCTCGGCGCCGTGCGCGAGGTTGCCGAGCAGGACGACGCGGTCCGCGAGGTAGAGCGCCTCCTCGACGTCGTGCGTCACGAGGATCACGGTCGTGGGCTCGGCCGCGTGCACCTCGAGCAGCAGGTCCTGCATCTTGAGGCGCGTGAGGGCGTCGAGCGCCCCGAACGGCTCGTCGAGGAGCAGCACCCCGGGGTTGCGAGCAAGGGCCCGGGCGAGGGAGGCCCGCTGGGCCATGCCGCCCGAGACCTGGCGCGGGCGCAGCCCCGCCGAAGCCTCGAGACCCACGAGGGCGAGCAGCTCGGCGACGCGGGCGCGGCCGACGACGTCGGGGGTGCCCCGGGGCAGCCCGAGCGCGACGTTCTGGGCGAGCGTGCGCCACGGCAGGAGGCGGGGCTCCTGGAAGCCGATCGCGACGCGCGGGTCGATGTCGTGCGTCGGGGCGTCGGCGATGAGGATCGCGCCCTCGTCCGGTCGGTCGAGGCCGATCACCTGGCGCAGGAGCGTCGACTTGCCGCAGCCCGACGCGCCGATGATCGCAACGATCTCACCGGGGGTGATCTCGAGGTCGACCTCGCGCAGCACGGTGCGCGGGCCCTGCGGGGTGTCGAAGGTGCGCCCGACGGAGTCGAGGCGAACGGGCTGGGCGGCGCTCAGCTGGGCGCGCGTCGGGGCGGTCGTGATGGTGGCCATGGGTCCTCGCTCGGCGGGGCCACGCGGGCACGGACCGGCGAGGTCCGCGTCGCAGCGGCGACAGGGGGTGGACGGTTGCCCGCGCGGTCGGCTCACGCGCCGGTGCGGGCGGCGCGGCGTCAGGCCGCGGCGGGGCGCACGCTGCGACAACACTCCGGGAGGAAGGCGCGCGCGGCCATGGCGCGCGGCATCGGCAGGGCCTGGCTGACGGTGGTCCGTGCCATGGCGCTGCCTCCTCCCAGGTCGGGCCCGTCGGGCCGCTTCGTGAACGGCGACGAACCTAGGGACCGGGGAAGCGGCGGGCAACGCTACCGCCTAGTACGTCTCGGATCGTGGACGGCTTCCGTGCGTAGCCGACGTCCCACGGGCCGCCAAGCATCCGTATCGTGAGACGGCGGCTTCTGGAGGCTCGTCAGCGGGAGCGAGCGGCGAGGGTGTTGAGGAGGGCCGCGCCCGTCTCGGCATCGTCGACCGTCACGACGAAGCGCCGGCCGCCCGTGCGCTGCACGTCGATAGCCGTGCCCGCCCGCAGCACGACCGCGGTCGCGCCGGTCACGACGCTCGTGCGCATGCCCCAGCCGCCGAACTCGCCCAACGGCCGCACGTCGCGAGTCGAGGCTGACTCGACCTCGGAGAGCGGGACGTGCAGCCGCGGCCGGCCGAGCCGGGAGGCGACGGTGAGCCCCCGCTCGTCCACCGTGACCGTCCAGGCCGTCATGGCGAGGAGGGGCAGCGTGAGGACGACGGCGAGCACAGCCGCCAGCAGGACGTCGCGCGTCGCGAGGCCGAGGACGAGCGTGACGAGAGCGACCGCCCCGAGGATCCAGCCCAGCCCCGCCTGGTGCGTCGAGCGCACCCACGTCGCATGCTCGTGGTCGCCGAGCGCGAGCCGCGCCGCATCGGCGGACGGCGGCGCCGTGGTCGGCTGCGGCACGTCCCCCGGCGAGAGCCGGGCCGCGAGCGCGGCGAGCGCCGTCGCGACGACGAGGCTCACGACGACCCCCGTCGTCAGGTCGCTGGCGGCGCTCCAGGCGGGGGCGTCGAGCTGGGCGGCCACGGTCGCGAGCGTCACGCCGGAGACGAAGGTCGCGGTCCAGACGCTCGTGGCGGCGGCGATGCGGCGCGTGAGCGCGGCCTGGCCGAGGAAGCTCGCGAGAGCCCACATGCCGATCGCGATCGGCGGGGCGACGACGGCGAGCGGCAGCGCGACGAGCTCGGCGAAGCTCCCGGCGGCGTCGGCACCGTCCGGTCCCCAGTGCACGGCGACCGGCTCGGGGAGCCGGGCGCGCACCGAGAGCGCCCAGGCGAGGGTCCCGAGGACGACCGCCGCGGGGACGCCGAGCGTCCAGAACGCGGTCGCCCCGCGGTGCGGGACTCGCGAGCGGGTGTTCGTGGTCGAGGTCATGGCGCGCTCCCGGGCGTCGTCGTCGAGGATGTGGCTGCTGGCGGGTCGGCGTGAGGGTGTCATCGCAGGGCCTCACGGAGGAGGGCGGCGGCGGCATCGGGGGACAGACCCAGCCGGCGGGCCTCGGCGACGACGGCGTCCAGCGCCACGCGGAGCGGCACGAAGTCGGCGCCGGCGCGGTCAGTGACGACGGCGCCACGCCCTCGACGCAGCTCCACGAGCCCTTCGTCGCGCAGGTCCTGGTAGGCGCGCAGCACGGTGTGGACGTTGATGTCGAGCGAGGTGGCGAGGTCACGCGCCGCAGGCAGGCGCGTCCCGGGTGCGAGCCGCCCCAGGGTCACCGCCGAGCGCACCTGGGCGGCGAGCTGGGCGAAGATCGGCTCGCCGGCCGTCGGGTCGATGCGGAAGAGCATGCCGCAATGATAGTTGTTCGGGTGTTACTAGAACAACTACCCGGTTTCTGCGCGGGGGAGGACCAACCACGCGGCGAGGCCTGCCGCGGCGATCGCCGCGAGCAGGCTCAGTGCGAACGGTCCTCCGATGTCCGGCGCCGTGGTCGCGTCGGCGAGGTCGAGCTGTAGCGCGAACCCGCCCGTGACCACGCCCGAGATCATGACGGAGAAGCCCGCCGCGCTCGCGGCGAGACCGCGCACGTGGGCCCGGGTGAGGGGGAGGACGGCGGCAGCGGCGGCGAGCACGAGGGTGAAGGCGGGGAT
>JAJUHG010000081.1 GCA_029267995.1 Micrococcales bacterium | reverse complement strand
GGCTAGACGGGGCCCGTGGCGCGGCGCACGAGCGCGGAGAGTACGACGGTCGAGCGGGTGCGCGCGACGAAAGGTTCGGCGTTGAGGCGTTCGACGACGCGCTCGAGGTGCCGCATGTCGCGCGCGCGCACGTGCACGAGCAGGTCCACCTCGCCCGTCACGGTGCTCGCCGAGATCACCTCGGGATAGGGCTCGACCGCCGCACGCATCGTCTCGGGGCTCGTCGAGCCCGCGCAGAACACCTCGACGTAGGCCTCGGTCTCCCAACCGAGCGCGGCGTGGTCGAGCTCGACCGTGAACGCGTGGATCACGCCCGAGTCGCGCAGCCGGTCCACGCGGCGCTTGACCGCGGGGGCGGACAGGGACACGACCGAGCCGATGTCGGCGTACGAGCGGCGCGCGTCCTTCGCGAGCTCGCGCACGATCGCCTCGTCGATCGCATCCAGTCTCACGCCCCCATCATGGCGCACGAGGGCTCGCCGACGACGGCGTCTGGCGGCTCGCCGGCGGCGTCGACGGCCCCAGGCGTCCCCCGGCGACGACGTTCGCCGGCATGAGGGCTCAGCGCCCGCTCAGCACCTCGGTGAGCGTGTCGAGCGCGGAGTCGAGGTCGGTCTTGCGGATCACGAGCGGCGGGGCGATGCGCAACGTCTGGCCGTGCGTGTCCTTCATGAGCACCCCGCGCGCCATGAGCGCCTCGCACACCTCACGGCCCGTGCCCCGCCCCGGGTCGACGTCGAGCCCGGCCCACAGGCCCACCCCGCGCGACTCCTTGAGCAGCCCCGAGGACACGAGCTCGTCGAGACGCGCGTGCAGGTGCTCGCCGAGCACGCGCGAGCGGGCCACGAAGTCCCCGCGCCGCAGCAGGTCGATCACGGCGAGCCCCACCGCGCACGCGAGCGGGTTCCCGCCGAAGGTCGACCCGTGCCGCCCGGGCGTGAGCAGGCGCAGCACCGCCGAGTCACCGACCACCGCCGAGACCGGCAGGATGCCCCCGCCGAGGGCCTTGCCGAGCAACGTGAGGTCGGCGCGTACACCCCACAGCTCGGCCGCGAGCAGCGTCCCGGTGCGCCCGAGGCCCGACTGGATCTCGTCGAGCACGAGCAGCACGCCCGCCTCGTCGCACGCCTCACGCACCGCACGCAGGTACCCCGCGGGCGGGACGTTGACCCCCGCTTCGCCCTGGATCGGCTCGAGCAGCACCGCGACGGTCGTCGCGTCGATCGCCTCGGCGAGCGCTGCCGCGTCACCGAACGGAACCCTGCGGAAACCGGGCGCGAAGGGCCCGAAGCCCCGCCGGGCGTCGTCGTCGTCGGAGAAGGACACGATCGTCGTCGTGCGACCGTGGAAGTTGCCCGAGGCGACCACGATCGTCGCGCGGTCCTCGGGCACTCCCTTGACCTCGTAGCCCCACGTGCGCGCGGCCTTGATCGCGGTCTCGACTGCCTCGGCGCCCGTGTTCATCGGAAGCATCATCGAAGCCCCGAGCAGCGAGCACAGCTCGCGGGCGAAGCGTTCGAGCAGCTCGTGGTCGAACGCGCGCGAGGTGAGCGTGAGGCGGTCGAGCTGGGTCTTCGCGGCTGCGACGAGCGCGGGGTGGCGGTGCCCGAAGTTGAGCGCCGAGTAGCCCGCGAGCAGGTCCAGGTAGCGCACGCCGTCGGCGTCCGTGACCCACGCGCCCTCGCCCTCGACGAGCGTCACGGGGAGCGGCTCGTAGTTCGGGGCGAGGAAGGACTTCATCGCGCGGCCCGGATCTCGAGCGTGCAGCACTTGGCCCCGCCGCCACCCTTGAGCAGCTCGGAGGTGTCGACCGGGATCGGGGTGAACCCGCGGGCCCGCACGGCCTCGGCGAGGTCGACCGCCCCCGGGGCGAGCACGACGTTCTCCCCGTCGCTCACCGCATTGAGGCCGAGCGCGGCCGCGTCCCGGTCGCTCGCGAGGATCGCGTGCGGGAAGCGGCGCTCGAGCTCGGTGAGCGAGGCGGGGGAGAAGGCCGGCGGGTAGTAGGCGATCTGCGGGGAGGAGGGGTCCGAGCTGAGCACCGCGAGGGCGGTGTCGAGGTGGTAGTAGCTCGGGTTGACGAGCTCGAGCGTGACGACCTCACGGCCCGTGAGCGCGGCGAGCTCGTGGTGGGCGCTCGCGTCGGTGCGGAAGCCCGTGCCCGCGAGGATCACGTCCCCCACGACCAGCAGGTCGCCCTCGCCCTCGTTGACCTCGGCCGCGGTGTGTGTCACGAAGCCCTGGTCCGCGAACCACTTCTGGTACGCGGGCCCCTCGGGTTGGCGCTGGGGGTAGCGGAACCTCGCGGAGTACACCAGGCCGTCCACGACCGTCGCGCCGTTCGCCGCGTAGACCATGTCCGGCAGGCCCTCGAGCGGGGGGATGAGCTCGACCGTGTGCCCGAGCTCGAGATACGTGTCGCGCAGGTGGCGCCACTGGTCGATCGCACGCTGGGTGTCCGTGGGGCGGCGCTGGTCCATCCACGGGTTGATCTCGTAGGCGACCGTGAAGAACGTGGGCTCGCACATCAGGTAGTGGCGGGCGGTCTTCCCGGGCGCGACGGGCGTGCTCAATGCGGCCTCCTGGGCGGTGCTCTCCGACGCTGACGGCCCTCGTGGGGCTTGCTTCCGAGGGTAGGCCGTGGGGCTGCGGCACGACGTGGTGCTCCGTTGCGTCACGAGTGGTGTTTCGTTGCGTTCTGGCGCCCGACGACGGCGATTCGTTGCGCAGGTGCGGGTGGCGCGCCGTCGTCGGCGGGGGCGGTAGGTTTGCTGGTCATGGAGAAGCGGATCCTCGGCCGCACGCAGCGGCCCGTGAGCGTGATCGGACTTGGCTGCTGGCAGCTTGGCGCGGACTGGGGCGACGTCGCCGACGACGACGCGCTCGCGGTGCTCAGCGCGGCGCTCGACTCGGGCGTGACCTTCCTCGACACCGCCGACGTGTACGGCGACGGGCGCTCCGAGCGCTTCGTGAGCCAGGTGCTGCGCGACCGGGGTGCGCAAGACGTGGTCGTCGCGACCAAGATGGGGCGCCGGGCGAACCCGCACGTCGCCGAGCAGTACAACGCGGACAACTTCCGCCGGTGGAACGACCGGTCTCGGGAGAACCTCGGCGTCGAGACGATCGACCTCGTCCAGCTGCACTGCCCACCGAGCGAGGTGCTCTCGCGCGAGGAGACCTACGACGTGCTCGACGAGATGGTCGCCGAGGGGCGCATGGCCGCCTACGGGGTCAGCGTCGAGACGGTCGAGGAGGCGCTCACGGCTATCGCCCGGCCGAACGTCGCGAGCATCCAGATCATCCTCAACCTCTTCCGCCGCAAGCCCCTCGAGCAGGTGCTGCCCGCCGCCGCGGAGGCCGGTGTGGGCATCATCGCGCGCGTCCCGCTCGCCTCAGGGCTGCTGTCCGGGCGGTACGACCTGTCGACCGAGTTCGCCTCGAACGACCACCGCTCCTTCAACCGGGCCGGTGAGGCCTTCGACGTGGGCGAGACCTTCGCGGGCGTACCGTACGAGGTGGGTGTCGCGGCGGCGATGCGCGTCGCGGCCGTCGCCGAGCGCGCTACCGAGGGCAAGGCGACCACGGCGCAGTACGCGCTGCGCTGGATCATCGACCAGCCGGGTGTCTCGACCGTGATCCCGGGTGCCTCGCGGCCCGAGCAGGCACGCGCCAACGCTGCGGCTGCGGCGCTCGCGCCGATCACCGCGGACTCCGAGCGCGCACTGTTGGACATCTACGACGAGGACATCCGCCCCCACGTCCACCACCGCTGGTAGACCCCCCGGCGCGCCCTGGCCCCCGGGTGCCCGGTGCATGGGTGCCCGGGTGCACGGGTGCACGGGTGCCCGGGTGCACGGGCACGCGGGGCTGACCCGGCCCGACCCGCCACCTCCTCCCGCCGAGTTCGGCAGCGGGCACCGAGTTCGGCAGGTGCACGTGCCGAACTCGGTTGAGACTGCCGAACTCGCGACCGGGGTTGGGGCGCCGGGGGGCGCGGGTGCCGCACGCCATCCCCACCCGGTGATGTCGGCACTTTGCCGTGGGATCGGCAGTGCGCAGTGCCGATCCTGCGGCGGACTGCCGAGTTGGCGGGAGGGGGTCGCGCGGGCTCAGGTGAGGGCGGTGGGTGCGCCGAGGGGGAGGATGCGGACCCTCGCGCGCACGTCCGCGGGGGCGGAGGCGAGGGCGGTCTCGAAGGCGGTGCGGTCGGAGCGGAAGTGCGACCAGCCCTCGTCGTGGATCGGGACGGCGACCCGCGGCCGGGTGCGGGCAATCAGGTCGATCGCCTGAGGCGCCGTCATCGTGTAGCGCATGGGCCCGGTCGAGCGGAACTGCGCACCGCCGCCGTGCACGAGCATGACGTCGACGTCCGCGCCGTCCGCGAAGCGGTCGAGCGCCCGGTGGGCGACCGTGTCGCCCGTGACCCACAGCAGCACCTGCTCGCTGCCCTCGCGACGCACCGCGAAACCTGAGGTCGCGCCCACGAGCGGGCGGGTGAGCGGCGGTCCGTGGCGGGCGGGTGTCGCCTCGACCGTGAGGGTGGGCCGGCCCGCGGCGCGCAGCTCGGTGCGCTGCCCGGTCGCGAGCCCGCGCACGTCCGGGTGACCGGCGTGAGCGGGTCGGCGGGTCGCCGTGCCCGGTGTGCCAGCGCCATCCCGAGCGGCGGTTCGACGGTCCCCCGTGTCCGGCGTCCCGGCGGCACCCCGAGCTGGGGGTCGCGAGGTCCCTGTGCCCGGTGCCCCGACAGCACCCCGCTGCCCGGCACCCCTCGCCTCCGTTCGCCCCAGCCGCCTCGCCCCGGGCGGCGTCGTGACGACCGTCCCGACCCGTTCGAGCAGCGCCCGCCCAGCGATGTCGAGGTTGTCCTCGTGCTCGTCGTGGGACAGCAGGACGACGTGGATCTCGGGCAGGTCCTCGAGCGCGACGGCGGGGTCGGTGGTCTTGTGCGAGGTGGTCCCCCAGCCGAAGCGGTAGTGGGTCCCTGCGGGGTCGAAGGTCGGGTCGGTGAGCAGCCGCCAGCCGTCGATCTCGACGAGCGCCGTGGGCCCGCCGACGTGCGTGACGATCACCGGGCGCTCAGCCTCGCTGGCCGGTCGGCAGCTCGAGCGGGGGTGCGGTCTCGGAGTCGACCTCGAGGATCTCGATCACCTCGGCGAAGCGCTCGGGCGGGTCCCCGAAGGCCTTGCGGGCGTTGCGCACGACGGTCTTGCTGAGCGCCCGCGCGCCGCTCGCCCCGACCACCGCGCCGATCCCGAAGGGCAGGATCCGCCCGAAGGCGAGCGCGCCCTGCGTCGTGGCCTGGGTGCGCACGAGTCGCTTGGTGAGCGTCGAGTTGACGGTCTTCACGGTGCCGAGCGGGAGCTTGGTGAGCAGCTGCGTGGCCCAGCGCCCCTGGCTGAACAGCCCCATCTCGCCCACGGCCCTCGCGCCGTCCTCGCCGAGGATCGTGGTGAGGAGCAGGGCGCGCCGTCGGGCGACGTCGTCGACCTCGATGCCGTGCACGTCGGCGACCGCGAGGGAGAAGGCCGCGGAGGCGGCGAAGTAGGTCGCGACGTTCGAGGCGGTCAGCGCGAGTGCGACCCCCGTGCCGACCGCGGGCACGGCGGCGGCGGCCCCGACCGCGCCGCCCGTCGTGGCAGAGACGAGCAGGTACTCGCGCTCGAGCAGGGCGAGCACCTCGGCGGGGCTCGCTCCGGGGTTCTTGCGGCGCACGTTCTCGACGTGGGTGTGGATCACGGCGCTCGGGACCGTGACGGCCTTGTCGAGCGCGGTCGAGACGATCGTCAGAGGGCTTGCCATCAGGCCTCGATCTCGAGGGTCACGGTTGCGCCGGCCTCGATCGTGCGGCCCACCTTGCAGTAGCCGTCGATCGCGCGGCGAACGACGGTCAGGACGCGCTCGCGGGCGGCTGCGTCGAGGGCGGACAGGTCGAGCGTGAGCTCCTCGGTGAGCTCGGGGTAGCGGTTGTCGACCGACTCGCCCGCGACGCGGACCTCGAGCTCGTAGTCCTCGCCGAGCGCGCGCACGAGGGGTCGTTCGCCGGTCACCGCCGAGCACCCGGCGAGCGCGATCTTGAGCAGCTCGCTCGGGGTGAAGACCGCGCCGGGATCGTCGGCCATGCCGATCGCCACGGTCGCACCGCGCGGGTTGTGACCGGTGAAGGTGCCAGGTCCGGTGCGGCGCACCCACACGGGGTGGGTGGGGCCGGCTTCGCGCTCGATCGCCATCTGCTCATCGTCGCACCCCGGGGCCCGCTCGGCACGGATTCCGCCGACGGCGGCTCGTGGTCGCCTTGGCAGGAGCGGCCCGCCGACGGCGGCTTCCGGCTGGCTCGTGGGGGAGCGGTTCGGGCGGCAGTGGGTCGCCCGTGGCGCCCCGCTCGCGAGGTGAGGTAACGCGCATGGCTCCGCAACGCGCCGTCGTCGGCGGGGGTGTTGTGCCCGGGTTGTCCGAAGCGGCTCTGTATCGTCTTATCGGCTTCTCCCTTCCAGCCGTGAGGTGTGCCCGTGCTTGACCTGCTCAGCTTTCTGCTTCCGATCGGGCTCGCGATCGCGGTGTCGCCCGTCGCGGTGTTCGGTATCACGCGCATGACGCTGCGAGCGCCGGTGTCCCTGCGCCCGGACTGGGGGTTCCTGGTCGGGTGGGTCGTGGGCGTGGTCGCGCTCGTGTCGCTCACGACGCTCGTGCTGCGCCTCGTCACTGGCCCCATGACGGGTACGGCGTACCGCGTGGTCGCGGGGCTGCTCATGCTCGCGGTGGGCGTGCTCGCGTGGGTGGTCGCGCTGCGACGCTGGCGCGCGCGGCCGCGACCGGGGCGCAAGGCGCAGTGGCCCTCGTGGGCCGAGGGCGTCGAGGAGGCCGACCCTGCGCGGGCGAGCGGGCTCGGGTTCGCGCTCGCGACGCTCGACACGAAGAACCTGCTGCTCGGTGCGGGTGCGGGGGCGTACCTCGCGATCGCGCGGCCCGCGTTCACGACGGTGCTGTGGTCGGTGCTCGCGCTCGCGGTGATCGCCTCGTCGGCGCTGCTCGTGGTGATCCTGGGTTTCCGCTTTGCGCGGGCGCGGGTCGAGGCGCCGCTCGGCCGGCTCGCCGAGGGGCTCGAGCTCAACCTCGGGGGGATCGAGTCGGCGGTGCTGCTCGTCGCGGGTGGTCTCGCGGTCGGGGTGGGGCTCGGGATCTTCTAGCACGAAGGTCTTGACTGTCGATACGTCAACGATATATCGTTAGCGAGTCGATAACCCCAGGGACCCACGAAACGGCGTGAGGTAACCGCCAGGGCCCGGGAATCGTCCCGGCGCCCGGCCAGGGCGCGGGAAGGCTCCGACTCAAGGAGAGCCCCATGCGACACGACAAGAACTCCCGCAGGCGCGCCCACCACGGCGACTTCGGCCCCCCGAGCGACTTCGGCCCCCCGTTCGGCCCTCCTGGACGTGGCTTCGGCCCGCCCGGGTTCGGCCCCGGCGGCCGTGGCGGTCGACCGGGTCCGCGCGGTCGCGGCTTCGGACGCGGCCCCCGTGGCCGACGCGCCGGCCGCGGCGACGTGCGCGCCGCGATCCTGCTGCTGCTCGCCGAGCAGCCCATGCACGGCTACCAGATCATCCAGGAGATCACCGAGCGCAGCTCGGGCGCCTGGACCCCGAGCCCCGGCGCGGTGTACCCCGCGCTTGGCCTGCTCACCGACGAGGGCCTGGTGGCCACCACCCCCGAGGGCGGGCGCAACCTCGCCTCCCTCACCGAGGAGGGTCGCGCCTACGTCGAGGCGAACGCCGCCGAGCTCGGCAACCCCTTCGAGAACCTCGGCCACGGCCACCAGCGCCGCTTCGAGCTGCGCACCGGGGTCGAGGCCATCATCGACGCGACCCGCCAAGTGGGCCGGGTCGGCACCGACGCCCAGGTCGCCGCGGCACTGAGCGTGCTCGAGAACGCCCGGCGCGAGATCTACCTGATCCTCGCCGAGGCCGACCCCACGCCCGCCGACGACGGCGCCCCGGGGGCACGTCGGGCAGACGACGCACCCGAGCAGGAACCGCCGTCGGCCCACTGACCGGTCGTCACCAGCGGCGGGCCCCCTCGTGATCGAAGGGGCCCGCCGCCGTCGTGCTACCGCTCGCAGACGACGCCGTCCTTGTCGCGGTCGAGCTTCGCGTTCTTCTTGTACAGCGCTTTGAAGACGACCGGTTCGCGGTTGCCCGCGCCCTTCCACGCCGTGCGCTCGGTGCGCGCGACGCCACCGGGATAGTCCTTGTTGAGGGTCGTGCAGTTCTTGTACTTCTTGGCCTTCACCTTCGTGGTGACCGACTTCGAGGACTTCTTGTAGCTCGAGCTGCCCTTCCACTCGACGGTCCACCTGCCAGGCACCTTCTGCCGGAACTTCGTGGAGAACTTCCCCTTCGAGTTCGTCTTGACGGTGCCGACCTTCTTCTTGGGCCGCTCGCCGGTGGGGTCGAAGAAGACCCTGAGCTTCTTGTTCTTGAGCGGCTTCTTGCTCGAGCCGTAGACGACCGAACCCTTGAGGGTGACCTTCTTGTTGTAGCCGACGGTCTTCTTGGCGGCCGAGAGCTTCATCGTGGTCTTCTGCGCCTTCTTCTTCGGTGGGGGAGGCGTGACCGGGGGCGCCTCAACGGTGAAATACGCAACGTTGGACTGGGTGATGTACAACCACTCGTAGTCGAAGACGTCCCAGCCGTAGTAGACGTCGGCGGACGAGTAGAGGTCGATCGTGTAGCGGCCGGTAGCGAGCTCAGGGGCGAGAGACAAGGTCGTCATGTCTCGCGTGCTCGATATGGGATAGAGGTCGAACGTCCACACGACACCCGTCGCCTGCGAGGTGACGCGAATCCAGTTGTTCGTGTCCAGCTCGAACGCGCCCGAGGCGGTGTAGTCGACGGTGATGTCCAACAGGACGCGGTCGGTCGTGGACAGTGTGACGGTGTCCGGCACGGTGACCGTGGCGCACAGCCAGGTGTCACTGTAGAGACCTTCATCGCATGCCTGACCGATCGCACCCGCAGCAGGCGCGGCGACCCCCGACACCGCGAGAGCTGTGGCGGCCAGCAGTGATATGAGCTTTCTCATCGGGCTTCCTCCCCGGCAGGGTGCTCGCGGCGCCCCGCCATCACTCACGCGCCGTGGCGATCGGCTCCGGGGCCTCGAGATCCAAAGTGGTGCGTGCCAGAGGAAGAGGAGGTCGTCAGAGGCGCCGTGCCCTAGGCGCTCGTCTGATGCAACTGTTCTCAGCAATATCGACCGGTGAAGCGGGATCGACAAGGGACCTTTGGCGGCTCATCGCAATCGAGGGTGTAGTTGGGGTCTGAAGCCGCCGGTCTCGAGGAGGCTGCGGGCGATGTAGTTGGTGAGGTTGCGGAAGCCCAGGGCGGTGCCGCGTAGGTGTTCGAGGCGGCCGTTGATCGCCTCGGTCGGTCCGTTGCTGGTTGCGGGTCGGTCGAAGTAGGCCAG
>JAJUHG010000080.1 GCA_029267995.1 Micrococcales bacterium | reverse complement strand
CGGCTTCGGGCTCGTGTTCGTCGCTGGCCTCGTCCTCGCGCTGTCGAGCTCGACGCTGCGTGCGGTCGCCTCCTACACCTATGACACCCGCGACCTTGCGCTCGTGACGGTCTACCGCACGCTCTTCGACCTGCCGACGGCGCCCGTGGTCCCGGGGTTGTGGCCGCTCGCGATCCTCACAGTCGTCGGTGCCGTGGTGGTGGCCCGCCGCTCAGAGCTCGTGCGCGAGCGCTGGCTCCTGTGGTCGGCCGGTGCGGTGCTGCTCGTCGCGGCCGCCTCGGCGGGCGGGCTAGGTCCGTTGCGGGTGCTCGCCGGGCCCTGGTACTCGCAGACCGCGCGCATCGTGGCGGTGTGGCCCGTGCTCGCGGCGCCCCTCGCGGCCTTCGGGCTGCTCGCCCTTGCCCGCTGGCTCCTCGAGCGGGTCCCCGCGGTCGGCCGAGCGGGTGCGCGCCTCGGCCGGCGCGTCGTCCAGGCGACGACGGACCGCCGCCAGCTCGCGGGGGTCGCGGCGCTCGTCGTCGTCCTCGCCTTCGCCCTGACCCTCGGCTGGTACGCCCCGCAGAAGGCAGAGCGCGGCGGGCGCTACACCCTGCCCGAGCCGATCCAGTGGGGCACGATGCTCAGCGAGCAAGAGCTTGCCCTCGTCGAGCGGCTCCCGCAGACCACTCCACCCGAGGCCGTCATCCTCGGCGACCCCGCGAACGGGGCAGCGTTCGCGTACTCGATCGCCCGACGCGCCGTCGTCTTCCCCCAGCTCGACCCCTCGAACCAGTCCGAGGCCCAGCGCACCCTGCGCTTCGGCTTCCCCCTGCTCGGCAGCGAGCCCGCGGTGTGCGCTGCGGTGCGCGAGCTCGGGGTCACGCACTTCTACCTCGACACCGCGGGGGTCGAGGACGGCGCAAAGGTCTCCGCGGACTGGACCGGGCTCGTCTCGCCGCCCACGCCCGAGCTGGCCGAGCACCTCGAGGTCGTCGACCGGACTCCTGACGGACGCGCGACGCTCTACCGCGTCGAGGCGCCCTGCTGACCTACCCCGTCCTGCTGACCTACCCCGCGCTGCGCCGCTCGACCTCGGCGAGCAGGTCCGCGAGGGTCTGCCGGTCGAAGCCGGGGATCCCGAAGGTCGCGAGCGTCTGCGCCTGCGACTCGAGGATGAAGAAGCTCAGCTGCGGGTCGTCGAGCGGGACGGGGGAGTGCTCGAGGAACGGCTCGACGAGCGGCCCCGCGACGGGGTGGTTCAAGAACTCGGCGAGCGAGGACTCGGGGCTCAGCGGCAGCACGATCTCCTCACCCTCGACCTCGACGACCGCGCTCGTGCGCAGGTCCCGCGAGGACGCCCCGACGAGGATCTCGAACACCCCGCCCTCGACCACCCAGCGATGCAGGATCGGGTGCCAGAACGCGAGGTCGCGGCCTGAGAGCGTGAAGGAGACCTCGTGCGAGGCGCCCGGCTCGAGGTGCACCTTGGCAAAGGCACGCAGCTCGCGCTCGGGGCGCTGGACGCTCGCGACGGGGTCTGCGACATAGACCTGGACGACCTCCGAGCCGGCCCGCGACCCGGTGTTGGTGACCGTGACGCGCACGTCGACCTCGACCTCGGCCCCCGAGCCGCGCACCTCGGCGCTCACGTCGCCGTAGGAGAAGGTCGTGTAGCCGAGCCCGTGCCCGAAGGGGAAGGCCACGTCGATCGCGCGCGCGTCGTACCAGCGGTAGCCCACGAGCAGGCCCTCCCCGTAGCGCACCTCGTGCGCCTCGCCCGGGAAGTTGCCGAAGGCGGGGGCGTCCTCGAGGCGCAGCGGGATCGTCTCGGTGAGCCGCCCGCCCGGCTCGACGGCGCCCGTGAGCACGTCGGCGACCGCCGAGCCGCCCGCCTGCCCGCCGAGCCACGCCTCGACGATCGCCCGGGCGCGCGCGGCCCACGGCATCGAGACGGCCGAGCCGTTCGCGAGCACGACGACGACGTCCTCGTTGACCTCGGCGATCGCCTCGAGCAGGCGCACCTGGTTCTCGGGCAGGCCGAGGCGGGGCCGGTCGTAGCTCTCGGACTCGTCGACCGCGGGCAGCCCGAGGAACAGCAGCACGGTCCCCGCACCGCGGGCGAGCTCGACGGCCTCGGCACGCAGCGCGTCGTCGTCGCCGTCCCGCCCGCCGGGGCCCTCGACGCTGAAGCCGGGCGCGAAGGGCAGCTCGGTCCCGGCCGCCTCGCGCAGCGCCGTGAGCGCGTCGTCGAGGCGCGTCGCGTTGACGAGCGAGGATCCCGCCCCCTGGAAGCGCGGGGTGCGGGCGAACTCCCCGACGACGACGGCGCCGCGCAGCGCCTGAGCGTCGAGCGGGAGGAGGTCGCCGTCGTTCTTGAGCAGCACGGTGCCCGCGGCGGCGGCCTCGCGCGCGAGGGCGTGGTGGGCGTCGTCGTCGACCTCGGGGCGGTCGTTCGCGGCGGCCCACGTGCGCGCGACCATCTGCAGGACGCGGCGCACCGCGGTGTCGAGATCGGCCTCGCTGAGCGAGCCGTCGCGCACGGCCGCCAGGACGTCGTCGTTCGTCGCGGGGGAGGCCGGCATGGCCCAGTCGAGCCCCGCGGCGATCGAGCGCGGCCGGTTGCGGGCGGCGCCCCAGTCGGAGACGACGAGGCCGTCGAAGCCCCACTCCTCGCGCAGCACCTCGGTGAGCAGCCAGTGGTCCTCGGCCGCGTACGTGCCGTTGATGCGGTTGTAGGAGCACATGACGGTGTACGGCTTGCCGCCCTTGACCGCGCGCTCGAAGGAGTGCAGGTAGATCTCGCGCAGCGTGCGCTCGTCGACCTGCGCCGAGACGCGCATGCGGTCGGTCTCCTGGTTGTTGACCGCGTAGTGCTTGAGGGAGGTGCCCACGCCCTGGGACTGCACGCCGCGGATGAACGCGGCCGCGAGCTCGCCCGAGAGCACGGGGTCCTCGGAGAAGTACTCGAAGTTGCGCCCGCACAGCGGGTGGCGCTTGATGTTCGCACCCGGGCCGAGCAGGACGGCCACACCGTGCGCGCGGGACTCGACGCCGAGCGCCTCCCCGACGCGCTCGAGCAGCTCGAGGTCCCACGCCGAGCCGAGCGTGGCGGCGGTCGGGAAGCACGTCGCGGGCTCGGCCGCGGTGAGGTCGAAGCCCTCGGAGGGCGTTGCGAGGCGCACCCCGTGCGGGCCGTCGGTCACGGTGATCGAGGGGATGTCGAGGCGTTCGACCGCGACGCTCGTCCACGCGGTCGCTCCCGTCGTGAGCGCGACCTTCTCCTCGAGCGTGAGCTCGCTGAGCAGTCGTTCGACGTCAAGATCGGTCACGGGTCCTCCCTCGGTGCGTGCGCGGACCTCTTCGTCCGCAGGGCTCACGCTAGCGGGAGAACACCGCGGGTAGAAACGATTCGACCCCGCAGCGGCTCGTGGCTGCTGCGGGGTCGAACCCGAGCTCGTGGCTCAGACCTGGATGAAGACCGGGTTGCGCTGCCAGATCGCGCGGACCTGGATGGTCTTGCCGGGGCGCGGCGCATCGATCTGCTTGTTGCCGCCGAGGTAGATCCCGACGTGGCCGGGCGTCCAGATGATGTCGCCGACCTTGGCCTTCTTCCGCGACACGACCTTGCCCGCGTAGCGCTGGGCCGAGGACGAGCGCGGCAGGGTCGCGATGCCGGCCTTCTTGTAGACGTACTGCACGAAGCCCGAGCAGTCGAAGCCCGAGCGCGGGCTCGTGCCACCACCGCGGTAGCGCACGCCCCGGTGCTTGAGTGCCTCGGTCTTGATCGCCTTCGCCTTGGTCATGACCTTGACGCGGATCGTGCGCGAGGCATCGCGCAGCTCCTTGCCAGCCTTGCGCGCGACGCCGGCCGAGGTCTCGGGACGGTAGGTGACCTTGATCTTCTGGGTGCCGCTCTTGAGGTTCTTGGGCAGCTTGTAGGCGGCCCGGCCCTTCTTGAGGGTCTTGGTCTTGACGAGCTTCTTGCCGATGCGGAACTCGATCTTCCCGGGGACCCGCTTGCCCTTGTACCGGGCGTGCACCGTGATCTTCACGCGGTTCTCGCCGCGTACCTGGCGCTTCGACGAGCGCTTGACCTTGAGCTTGGGCTTGACGCGCTCTGACTTCGCGGTCGCGAGCGGGCCCACGAGCTGCGGGGCGGACTCGGCGAGCGCGGGGGCCGCGACGGTCGTGACCGGGGCGGGCGCCGCGAAGGACGCAGCGGGGACACCGAGCGTCAGGGCGAGGGTCGTGGCGACGACGGCCACGGGCGCCTTGTGCCGAATCCGGGCACGCAGCGGCAGAGCAGGGCTCTTGAGCATGGATGACCTCGAAGCGCCTGCGGGGTGAGCTGTCGGGTTCGGGGCGAGGTAGCCCCGGCCGGTCCTCGATGAGGACCCGGCTTCACCCCAAGGACGCCGTAGCGCCCGGAGTTGGGTCCCCCGTCACTGCCGTGCTGATCAGGAGACCGGGGCGGTGGCAGTGTTCGGCGTGCCGACCCGGGCCGCGTCACGGAGGGTTTGACCCGGCGGGACGACGCTAGGTCGCGAGACCCCGAATGTCACGGTGAGGTCACGGCTTCACAAGATCTTCACGATCTACTTCCGAGTCGATGACGAGCCGTGTGATGGGCGTCACCGCTTCGTAGGTTGATCTCTGACCCTGCCCGCCCCGCGCCTGTCGAACCCGTCGACAGCCGGACCTGCGGTGGGGCTCCCGTGGGCCTCAGCCCTGGGGGACGAGAGGCCCCTCGGCAGGCTCGGGCAGCACGGCGACGCACAGGCCCGTGCGGTCCCCGCGCTGCCACGACGACGGCGACGGCGCCCACGTGACGATCTCGACGCCCGCCTCGAGGAGGTCCGAGGGCAGCTGGCACGATCGGGCCACGCGCGCGTGCGCGGCGTCCTGGCCGGGCCACACCGCGTCGGCGGCGAACGCGTACTGCGACCAGATCTCGGCAGCGTGCTCCTCGGTGCACGGTACGAGCCGCACGCTCGCGACGTTCCCGTGCTCGGGCAGCTCCTCGAGGCAGTGCCCCGTGACGAGCTGGACCGCAGCCGCCGAGCGCGCCCGTGACACCTCGAGCGGCAACGGCTCAGGCAGACGGCTGTTGACGAACAGCCCGACCCACGCGGTCCCACCGCCGAGCAGGAGCAGGGCCGCCACGACGATCGCGCCCACGACCCGGTTGCGCCGGTGGTTGCGCCGCGGGGCCGGCTCCCACGAGCCGGCGTGGAACGCCTCCTCGGGGTACTCGTACGTCTCGTCGCGCGACACGGCTCAGTCCGCGAGCTCGACCACGACCGGGACGTGGTCCGAGGCGCCCTTGCCCTTGCGCTCGTCACGCTCGATCGTCACGCCCGTGGCCCGCTCGGCGAGCGCCGGGCTCGCGTACGCGAAGTCGATGCGCATGCCCTCGTTCCGGGGGAAGCGCAGCTGCTGGTAGTCCCAGTAGGTGTAACGGTGCTCGTCGGGCACGAAGCGGCGGGACAGCTCGGTGAAGCCCGCCTCGGCGAAGGCCTCGAAGGCCGCGCGCTCGGGCGGGGTCACGTGCGTCGCGCCCTCGAACACCGACACGTCCCACACGTCGGAGTCGAGCGGGACCACGTTCCAGTCGCCCGTGAGCGCGACCTGGGCGGTCGGGTCGACCTCGAGCCACCCGGTCGCGGCGAGGCGCAGCTGCTCGAGGAACTCGAGCTTGTAGGTGTAGTGCGGGTCGCCGATCGCGCGTCCGTGCGGGACGTACAGGCTCCACACGTCGACCCCGCCGCACCGCGCCCCGATCGCGCGCGGCTCGAGGACCGGGTCGCCGTCCTTGCTGAACCCCGGCTGACCCGGGAAACCCTCGCGCACGTCCTCGAGGCCCACGCGCGAGACGATCGCGACGCCGTTCCACTGGTTGACGCCCCATGCGGCGACCTCGTAACCAAGCGCCTCGAACGGTGCGACGGGGAACTGCTCGGACTTGCACTTGGTCTCCTGGAGGGCCAGGACGTCGACGTCCGCCCGCTCGAGGAAGGCCACTGCGCGCTCGGCGCGCGCCCGGATCGAGTTGATGTTCCACGTCGCGATTCGCACCCGTTCACCGTACCCCTGGGCAGCGACGACGCACCGGTGGTCCCGCCCCGCACGGGCCCGTCCCCCTAGGCTGGAGCCATGGCAACGGCACTGATCACCGGGGCAAGCGCAGGCCTGGGTCTGGAGTTCGCGTGGCAGCTCGCGACCGCACGTCACGACGTCGTCCTGGTCGCGCGCAACGCCGAACGCCTCGAGCGGCTCGCCGCCCAGCTCAATGCCGCAGCCGGGGTGCGTGCCGAGGTGCTCCCGGCCGACCTCACCGTGCGCGAGGACGTCGAGCGCGTCGCCGAGCGGCTGCGGGCCACGCAGCGTCCCGTCGGGCTGCTCGTCAACAACGCGGGCCTCGGCTCGAGCACCTCGTTCCGCAAAGCCGACGTCGCGCACGAGGAGGCGGCCCTCGACCTCATGGTCCGCGCCGTCCTCGTGCTCTCGCACGCCGCCGCGAACGCGATGGTCGCCCGCGGGCGCGGCGCGATCCTCAACGTCTCCTCGGTCGCGGCCCTCATGGCCTCCGGGACGTACTCGGCGCACAAGGCCTGGGTGCGCACCTTCACCGAGTCGCTCGCGGTCGAGCTGCGCGGCACGGGCGTGACCGCGACCGTCCTGCAGCCGGGCTTCGTGCACACCGAGTTCCACGAGCGCGGCGGGATCGACATGTCGGGTCTGCCCGAGGTCGCGTGGCTCAACGCCGACGACGTCGTCGCGGCAGCCCTCGCCGACGTGCGCCGCGGCGTCGTCATCTCGACGCCCTCCTTGCGCTACCAGATCGCCGCGGGCGTCGCGCGGACCCTGCCGCGCGCCGCGGTCCGTGCGCTCGGCAACTACCGCGACCGCCTCAGGTCGGTGTCTCGTGAGGACCACGACGCCGACGACGCCTGAGCGCGCCTCGCTACCCTGTGGGGCGTGACGGACGCGACCTTCTCCCCCACCCCCCGTGAACAGCTGCACGAGCTCGTCAAGCAGCTGGCCGTCGTGCACGGGCGGGTCACCCTCGCCTCGGGCAAGGAGGCCGACTACTACGTCGACCTGCGCCGCGTGACGCTGCACCACCGAGCCGCGCCGCTCGTCGGGCACGTCATGCTCGACATGCTCGAGGAGGCCGGCCTCGGGACCGCAGAGGTCGACGCCGTCGGCGGGCTCACGCTCGGCGCCGACCCCGTTGCGACCGCACTCCTTCACGCTGCCGCCTCGCGCGGTCAGGACCTCGACGCCTTCGTCGTCCGCAAGGAGGGCAAGGCGCACGGCCTGCAGCGGCGCATCGAAGGACCCGACGTCGCGGGGCGTCGCGTCGTCGCGGTCGAGGACACGTCCACCACGGGCGGCTCGGTCCTGACCGCCGTCGAGGCACTCCGGGAGGCTGGCGCGAACGTCGCGGGCGTCGCCGTCGTCGTCGACCGGGAGACCGGCGCGCGCGAGGCGATCGAGGCCGCAGGTCTCGCCTACCACGCCGTGTTCTCCCTCGAGGACCTCGGGCTGTGACGTGACGGGCGGCGAAGGGTGGGTCCTGCTCGTCTTCGCGGCCCTGTTCGCCGCCGCGCTCGCGGGCGGTGCGTGGCTTCACCGCAAGAAGCTCGAGCGGCTGCGCAGCTTCGCTGCGGGGATCGGATGGACCTACCAGGCTGACGCACAGCACCTCGTGGGGCGCTGGCGCGGCAAGCCGTTCCACGTGGGCCACTCGCGTCGCGCGAGCCACCTGCTCGCGGGGGAGCTCGACGGCAAGCAGGCCGCGGCCTTCGAGTACCGGTACACGACGGGGCACGGCAAGAACCGCTCGACCACGACGTACATGGTGTGCATGGTCGCCCTGCCGACCGCGCTGCCCGACCTCGAGATCACGAACGAGGGGCTCGGGGCCAAGATCGCCAAGGCTTTCGGCGGGATGGACATCCAGTTCGAGTCCGAGGAGTTCAACCGACGCTGGCGCGTCGAGGCCGCGGTGCTCAAGACGGCGCACGACATCGTGCACCCCCGGTTCATGGAGTACATGGTTGCCGGTCCCCCCGACCCGCTCCGCTTCGAGGGGACCGATGTGTGGACGTGGCATCACGGCCCGATCCGCACCGATGTGTTGCACGCGCGGCTCACGCGCCTCGTCCAGGTGGTCGAGATGGTCCCCCGCCACGTGTGGCAGGACTACGGCCACGACCCGGTCGGCGGGAGGGCGTGACGTGCGGGGAGGGATCGGCGGGACCACCATGCTCGTGGTGATCGCCGTGAGCGTCGCCATCGTGGCTGTCATCGCCGTCGGTGCGGTGCTCGTCAGCCGGAGCGTGATGCGTCACCACGGCTCGAAGGCCGCCGCGCTCGCGCAGCAGTGGGGCTGGTCGTACACCGAGCACGCGCCGTGGCTGGAGCAACGCTGGCGAGGCCAGTCGTTCCCCGCGACTGCTGGAATCCGCATCCACCACGTCGTGTCCGGGAAGTTTGCGGGGCGGGAGGCGGCGGTGTGTGAGCTCTACGCGTACCGCACGCACCTCACCGTCATGGCTCTCGCCACTCCACGGGCCGTCCCCGCCCTCGAGCTGAGGCCCTCCGGGTTCGAGGCGAGGTACTCCCGGCTCGTCCACGGACCGTACGTGGCGTCGGGCATCCCTCAGGTCGACCGAGGTTGGCGCATCAGGAGCACGGACCCGCACCTCGTCCGCGCCGTGATGACGCCGCAGATGATCGAGCTCCTCGAGACCGGTCTGCGGATCCCGTTGCGCTTCGTGGGCGGGGACGTCATCTCGTGGCACGAGGGCGGGATCAACCCGGCTCTCGTCGAGAGCCACCTCGCGCGTCTCGCCCGCGCGAGCGACGCGGTACCCCTCCAGGTGTGGCAGCAGTACGGATACGATCCTCACGCGGGCGTCGGTGGCGTCCAGGGACTCAAGGAGTAACCGATGGAAGGCCTGATCGTCCTCGTCGTTGTGGCGCTCGTGCTGATCGTCCCGCTCACGTGGGGCATCACGACCTACAACGCCTTCGTCCGGCTGCGCAACCTCGTGCAGGAGGCGTGGCGCCAGATCGACGTCGAGCTGCAACGGCGCCACGACCTCATCCCGAACCTCGTCGAGACGGTCAAGGGCTACGCGGCCCACGAGCGTGCCGTGTTCGAGGAGGTCACTCGCGCGAGGGCGCTCGCCTCGGGCCCCGCGACCGGGCCTGCCGAGCAGGCCGCTCACGAGAACGTCCTGACACAGGCGATCGGTCGGCTCTTCGCCGTCGCCGAGGCCTACCCGCAGCTGCGCGCGAGCGAGAACTTCCAGCAGCTCCAGGCGGAGCTCACCAACACCGAGGACCGCATCGCCGCGGGCCGTCGCTTCTACAACGCGAACGTCCGCGAGCTCAACACCAAGGTCGAGACCTTCCCGCCCAACCTCATCGCGAAGATGTTCGACTTCACGCAGGCCGAGTACTTCGAGGCCGAGGACCCCGCGGTGCG
>JAJUHG010000079.1 GCA_029267995.1 Micrococcales bacterium | reverse complement strand
TCGGTCGTCGACGAGTTCGAGAAGGCGAAGTCGAACGCGTCGGAGGCGGCGACCGCGACGGGTTCGTCGGCGCTCGCGGACAAGGTGAACGGCTTCGCGAACAAGTGGAGCATCACGCGCGGGAAGATGATCGACGACGTCAAGTCGCTCCAGCAGATGATCCAGGCGATCACCGAGAACTTCCAGCAGGCCGACGCCGACATGGCGCGGGCCCTCGAGGAGGCGGCGCAGGACCCGCCCCCCGCGAGCGACTACCGGTCCCCGCAGGCGGTGTGAGGCATGGACACCCAGTACGAGGTCCTCGCAGGAGACCCGACCATCGTCAAGACGAAGGGTGAGGAGTACCAGGCGATCGCCGCAGCGATCAGCGCCTCGGTGCGCACCCTCGACAACATCGTCGACCAGGTCGACCAGAAGTCCCTCGCGATGTCCGCGACGCGCGACCTCGCGCACGACGTCGCGAGCGACATCCGCAAGGCGACCGACCGGTACCAGAAGACCGGCGACGCGCTCGTGACCTACGCGAACGAGCTCGAGCGCACGCAGAACGACTCGCGCTACCCCGCTCGACGCATCGCCGAGATCGAGGCCGCGCTCGTGACCGCGCGCTACACCGCACGGGTGCGCCGCGACGAGTACCTCGACGCGGTGCGCAGCGGGGACGACGCGGCGATCGAGACCGCACGCGAGCGCCGGGACACCGCCGACGGCACCGTCACCTCGCTCGAGACGAGCCTCGCGACGCACCAGCAGAGCTGGCAGACCGCCCACGACGAGAAGGTCGCGGCCGCGGCCGTCGCGGTCGCCTCGATCGTCGAGGTCACCGAGGGCAAGGGCGGCGAGGCCCTCAACGACGACTTCTGGGACCGGCTCGGCGTCGTCGTGGACGTCCTCAAGGTCATCTGCGACATCGCGGCGATCCTGTCGATCTTCCTGTCCTGGGTCCCCGTGCTCGGGCAGGTCCTCCTCGTGCTCGCCGCGATCGGCGCGATCATCGCGATCGTCGACGCCGCGATCAAGTTCGCCAAGGGCGAGGGCAGCTTCGGCCAGCTCTTGCTCGCCGTCGTCGTCGGAGTCATCTCGCTCTACGGTGGCAAGCTCATCGGCATGGCCGCCCAGCGCATCCGGTTCAGCATGACGCGTGCGGTCCAGGGCACGGGCACCTCGGGGCTCGTCCACCTCTCGGGGCGCAGCTCGGCCTACCACAGTGCGCTCAACGCGTACCCCAAGAAGGTCCCCCAGGGCTTCCTCGGGGCCCTCAAGTCGCCGTTCGTGCGCTCGATCGACGACCTCAACCACATGCGGACCTTCACGCAGGCCACGGGGTTCAAGGGCAAGCTCGACGCGGCCGGTTCGGTGCTCAAGGAGGTCCTCAAGCAGAACAACCCCTTCAACCTCAAGTCGCTGTTCAAGTTCGACTCCGACGTCGCGGACGTGTTCTACCTGTCGACCAAGTACGCCGAGCACTTCGACGCGGCGTTGCACAACAAGGCCAACGTGGTCGTCATCCTCGAGGGCTTGCACTCGATGTACGACCTGGGCCGCTCGGGCGTCGCGCTGACCGACGCGATCACGGGAGGTGACGTGCTCGGCGGCATCAGCACGGGGGCGACGCACCTCTCGGGCCCCGTCCCGAAGCTCGTGGGTGGTGGCGCGAAGCTCGTCGACCACCTCACGGGGAGCTAGCCTCGTGGCCGTGCGCCGACTCGTCGAGCTGTCCCTCGAGCTGCCCGCAGGCTGGTTCGAGATCCCCGTGACCCACGGCGCGGACGCCGAGCTCGCGGGCTGGGCGACCAGCACCGCGCACGACGCGTGGCAGCTGCGCGCAGCCGCAGGCGTCTCGGAGGAGGCGGTGTTCCCTGACGCGGGGCGCAACGTCGCGGTCGAGCTCGCGAGCCTCGCGCTCAACCTGCGCGCCCAGCTCGCGGGTGTCGAGCAGGGGCACGCGGTCGCGCACGCGTGGGTGCCCCTGCCCGAGATGGGGTTCGTGTCCGCGGTCGTCGTCGCCCAGCTTGCCGAGCGGTCCGAGGAGCGCTCGCCGCACCGCTACGTCGCGACCCTCGAGGCCCTCGCGGATGCCGCGGGCTCGGGGTCCGGCGACGTGCACCGCGAGCGCCTCGAGGGCGACCTGGGTGGGGACACCCTGCGCGGCCTGCACTCGATGGTCGGGCACTACGACCCGGACGCGGGCGTCGCGGCCCTCGAGGAGCGGACCTGCTTCGGGATCTTCCCCGCGCACAGCACCGAGATGATCGAGGTGCTCTTCATCGCCGAACGCCCCGCCGCGTTCGAGGACATGCCGACCGAGACCTACGCGCTGCTCGAGGGTCTGCGGGTCGGCGTCGTGGACGCCGCATGAGCCAGGTCGTCACACCCGGCCACGTGCGCCTCGTGCTCCCCGGGGCGTGGGTCAACGTCCCGCTCGTCAGCCCCGAGGCGGCGAAGACCTTCGCGCAGCGGGTCATGCGCCAGCAGGTGGGCCGCGACGACCGGCTCGCACGGCTGCGGCGCGACGGCGTCCAGCAGATCTGCGAGCTCGCGGACAAGGCGCGGGCCTCGGGCGCTCACACGCTCGCGATGGCGACCGAGATCGCCCCCGGCGTCCCGTTCGCCGCCTCGCTCGTGGGACGCGACGTCGAGTGGCCCGAGGTCGAGGTCGAGTCCGACGAGGTCGCCGTGCGGCTCGGGCGGGCCTTCCCCGGAAGCGAGCTCCGCGAGCTGCCTGCGGGGGTCGCGGCACGCACGCGGGCCTCGGGCGTGCTGCGCGGCAAGGAGGAGCAGGCGAGCTCGGTCGAGGTCCTCTATCGCATCCCGCGCCCGGACAGCGACCGGCTCCTCGCCCTGCGGTTCACCGCCCCCGACTTCGGCAGCGCCGACACGATCGCCCAGCTGTTCGACGCGATCGCGGGCTCGGTCGAGTTCGTGCGACGCCGGGTCGGTGCCCACGTGGGTGCTGCTGCCCCGCACCAGGAGGGAGAGGACTGATGGCTCTGATCCGCATGGGGGAGCGGGGCGAGCCGTTCGTCTCCTCGCCCGTCACGTGGCCGAACGCGGAGTACGGGACGCCCGACATCCTCGCGGCGCGGGTCGCGAACATCATCGAGCGGGACCATCCCGAGAAGTTCAACGCGGACCGGTGGGGCTTCCGCCTCATGCACCACATCGCGCAGATGCCATGGGACGAGCTCGCGGGGCTCTACGTGTGGTTGCGTGAACCGCTCGAGCCGCCCGTCTTCGTCACGGTCGAGGAGTACGAGGCCGTGGGCGACACGGCGCAGACGTGGCCGATCCTCGGTCACGTCGACGACCCCGGGCTCGGGGTCGAGGAGTCGCCATTGACCCATCCGGTTCTCGGCGAGGGCACGCGCTACGCTCGCCGGGTCAAGCGGCGGCGCGGGCTGTTCGGCTCGACCGAGCGCCTCGAGGTGCGCTGGGTCTGGCGCGTCGCGGGCCACGACGTCGTCGTGACCTTCGCGCGCGACGACGCGGCCGAGGCCGCCCGGATCCTCCCCGACGTCGAAGAGCTCCTCGCGAACGCGACGCTCGGCGGGTCGCACGCGTGAGCGACCGCGGCGCAGCCTCGGGCCTCGATCGGGCCGAGATCCCCGTCGGGGGCGGGTTCTGGCGCTCGCTCGGGGGGAACGGTGCGCTGCTCGTGGGTTACGTCCTGCTCGCCGTGCACGTCGTCGTCGTCGGTGTCGTGACAGCCGTGCTCGGTGGGGCCGCGCGGCCGAGCTACGCGGCCGGGCGCGGGCTCACGACCCTCGCGCTCGTCTCGACCGTGCTGCTCCCCCTGCTGTCCGGGTGCTTCCTCGGGATCGGCGAGCTGGTCCGGCGCGGCCGGTGGGGCGGGCCGTCGCGGCACAAGCCCGACGCGCTCCTGCCCCAGGGCACCAACACGGTCGCGCTGCGCATGATCCCGGTGCGATGGAACCTCGCCTGGGTCGGTGTCGCGGGCGCGCTCGCGGCCCTCCTGCTGCGGCTCACCGTGGGCGACGTCGTCGACTACGCCTTCGGCGGCCACCTCGAGACGGTCCTTGCCGTCAACGGGATCCTGACCGCGGGGATCGGCGGGGCCGCCCTCGGGGCGCTCGTGAAAAAGCTCGCGTGGCTGCACGGCCGCGGGGCCCGGGAACGTGCGACGGTCCACGACCACCCTGCGCTCGCACGGCGCAGGAGCACCTCGCTCGGGACGCGCTTCTGGCGCTCCTTCTCCTTCCGGTGGCGACTCGACGTCTGGCTCTGCGCGTTCGGCGTGGTGTCGATGTGGGTCGCGGGCTTCGCGTTCCTCACGAGGGAGCATGTCCCCGGGTCCGACACCGCGGCGATGATCTTCGGGCCCGTCGGGGGTGCCCTCGTCCTCGTGGGGCTGTGGGCCACGACGCAGTTCTGGCGCTCGGGCGAGGACCTCGCCTCGGGCGAGTCGGTGTCCTGACCCCACGGCCTCGCCGCGGGCAGGCCGAACCGTCTCGCCTGCCCGTCGACGCGCAGGGCGCCGAGCCACCTCGGGCAGGACCAGACCTTCATTCTTCCTCGAGATCCTGCCCGCCCTTGGCGACCCGGGGGCGACACGCAAGGTGAGCGGCAGGGCAGGCCCTGGGGCCTAGGCTGTGCGGCTCAGGCGGTGTTTGCTTGGATCGCGGCGCGTGGGCCGCTCTGCGTCACGGGGGACCATCGATGAACGACGTGCTCGACCTGCTCGCCTCGCAGCCGCTCCTGCTGCTGTTCGGGCTCCTCGGGGCCGGCGCGGCGATCGGGCACCTCAAGGTGCGCGGGGTCGGGCTCGGCGCGGCCGCCGTGCTGTTCCTCGCGCTCGGTGTCGGGGCGCTCGGCGCCGCGAACGGCGTCGAGGTGCACGTGCCCGAGGCCTTCGGCGTGCTCGGCCTGACGCTGTTCACCTTCACGGTGGGCATCGTCTCGGGAGCGAGCTTCTTCGCCTCCTTGCGCAAGAGCCTCGGCCTCGTCGCCGCGATGGTCGGGGTGCTCGGCCTCGGGGCGCTCGTCGCGGTCGGACTCGGTCGCGTGCTCGGCCTCGATCCTGCGACCGTGGCCGGCGCGTTCGCGGGCGCCGTGACGAACACGCCCGCGCTCGCCGCGGCGCGTGAGGCTGCCGGGGACGCGAACGCCCCGACGGTCGCCTACGCCGTGACGTACGTGTTCGGGGTGCTCGGGATGCTCGTGGTCGCCCAGCTCGTGCTGCGGGGGCGCGCGCACGACACCGACGCCCCCAAGCCGCTCGTCAACCGCACGGTGCGGGTCGAGGTCGACGGCGAGCCCGTCCTGCGCGACCTGCTCGCCCGCCACGACGGGCGGATCACCTTCACCCGCCTGCGCCGCGGGGAGGACGCCCCGATCGAGGCCGCCGTCCTCGACGCCGCGCTGCACCCCGGTGACATGGTGACCGTCGTCGGCGAGGAGGACGCGGTCGACGCCGTGACGGCCGAGCTCGGGCACACCTCGACGCACCTGCTCCAGGCGGACCGGCGCTACCTCGACATGCGTCGCATCACGGTCTCGAACCCCGCCGTCGCGGGCCTGACGATCGGCGAGATCGAGCTCACCCGCCGCTTCGGGGCGACCATCTCGCGGCTGCGACGCGGGGACGTGGACGTCGTCGCGAGCGACGAGCTGCGCATCCAGCCCGGTGACCGGGTGCGGGTCATCGCGCCGCGTGACGCGATGGGCGCAGTCTCGAAGTTCTTCGGGGACTCCTCGCGCGGGTTCTCCGACATCAACCCCGTCGTGCTGGGCCTCGGGATGGCCGCGGGTCTGTTGCTCGGGCTCGTGTCGGTGCCCGTGCTCGGGGCGTCCTTCACGGTCGGCGCGGCGATGGGGACGCTCCTCGTGGGGCTCGTGCTCGGACGCGTGGGGCGCCTCGGACGGGTCGTGACCGTCATGCCGTTCACCGCTGCCCAGGCGATCAGCGAGCTCGGGCTCCTGCTGTTCCTCGCGCAGGCCGGCACGACCGCGGGCGGGCGGATCGAGCAGGCGTTCGCGAGCGGGCAGTGGGTGCGGGTCGCCGTGCTCGGCGTCGCGGTCACGGCGACCGTCGGGCTCGTGCTGTGGTTCGTCATGCGGCGCCTCTTCCACGTGGGTGGCACGAGCCTCTCGGGCATCGTCGCGGGCACCCAGACCCAGCCCGCGGTGCTCGCCTTCGCGAACGGGCGCACGGGCTTCGACCCGCGCGTCGCACTCGGGTACGCGCTCGTGTACCCCGCGGCGATGATCGCCAAGATCGTGCTCGGCCAGGTGCTCGGCGCGCTGACCTGAGGCGTTAGAACCGACCGCGCTCGAGGGCGACCGCACTGATGCGCACGGGGACCTTGCCCACGGCCCGGATCACGACACGACCCGAGCGGGGCTTGCGCAGCGAGACCCGGATGCGGCCGCGGGGGTCGGGCTCGGCGCGGGCGAGCGAGACGGTCGCGACCCGTTCACCGTCGACCAGGACCCGCACGCGCCCCTGCCCGGGCCCGGTCGGCGCGACGATCCACACCGCACGCGCCCGGCGTGCCCCATCGACCCTCAGGCGCGCACCCGGGCCCTGCGAGACGTGCACCGCGCGCCCGAAGGACGCGCGGTCCTGCTCGGTGCGCCAGCGCCCGTCGAGCTCGAGGTTGCGCGCGGCGACAGGACGCGTCGTCGTCCCGAGCTCGCGAACCTTCCCGGGGCGTCCGAGCGCGTCGAGCCCACGCACCCCGATAACCCAGGCCTCACCGCGCGGGACCCTGACCTTCGCGTGCGTGCGCGCCGTGGTCTTCTCGACCTTCCACGCGTACTTCGTCTGCGCGGGCGACCTGCCGTGCCGCGCGGAGCGCTTGACCACCTCGTACCGCACGGCGCCCGGCAGCTCGCGCCACGAGACCTTGACCTTCGCGCTCAGGGCGAGGCGGTCGACGTCGGCGTCGGACGGCCGGGGTGCACGCAGCTGAGGGGGCGTGGCCCCGAGGCGCCGCGCGGCCCGTTCGACCTTCGCCTCGACCGCACGACGGATCGCGGGGAGCTTCGCGTAGAGCCGCGCACCGGGGCACGCGGTGTGGTTCGTGTCGCGATGCCCCCGGATCACCGGCAGGCGTGGGGTGAGGCGACCGTACGCCCAGCGCGTCACCGAGCCGGAGGACCTCGCGGTGCGCAACCTGACCTTGCCGCGCGGGTCGACACCGTAGCGGTGGGCCTGCCACGCAAGAACGTCGACGACGGCGTCGACGACGCGCTGCGAGGGTTCGGTCGACGTGTGGTCGCCCATGACGGCGACCCCGATCGTCGAGGCGTTGTAGCCACCCGCCTGCGCGCCCACCGGCAGCCCGTCGATCGAGCCCCGGCGCCCTTCGTAGATCGTCCCGAAACGGTCGACGAGGAACTGGTACCCGATGTCGGGCCAGCCACGCCCCTGCGTGTGGAAGGCCCATATGCCGCGCACGACGGCCTTCGCCCGTGCACGCGAGTAGGAGTTGGGCCCCGCCGTGTGGTGCACGTACATCGCCTTGAGCCACGTCGAGCTCGACACGTCCTTGGTCCGGCGCTCGTCCGCGCCCCACCCGCGACGCGTGACGATCCCTGGGCGCAGCTCGTCACCCGAGGCGCTCGAGCCCTGCGGGGCGAGGTCGAGGCCCGCGGTCCCCGGGGTGCCGTCGTCGGCGACGTGCACGAGGTCGAGCCGCAGGCCGGCCGGGGCGCGCGGTGCGGTGATGCGCGCCTGGACCTGGGACGCGCCGTCGGCGACGAAGGGCTCGGTCGCGAACCGGCCGTCGGGGGCCGGGGAGGAGTCGACCGCGAGCTCGTACCACTCGCCCCAGCCGCGCCCCTCGCGCGTGCGCAGCTCGATGCGTGCCGGGCGAGGGCTCGAGCGGGACCAGGTCACCGCCGCAAGCGTGAAGGTGCGCGTCGAGATCTCGTGCGTCGTCGTGCCAGGGCGGGCCGCGATCTCGACGGACCACCGGCTCACCCCGGAGGTCGGCTCGGCCGCCCGGGCGTCGGTCCCGGGGGCGACGAACGCCCCGGACAGGGCGAGCACGAGGCTCAGTGCCGCAGCGAGGGCTGTGCTCATGGCCCGACGCTACCGGAGCGACCCCGCTGGTACCTCAGCGCACGACGGGACGGCCCGGCCCGGGGCGACGCGGTGCGAGCTCGCTGTGCAGGACGAGCGCCGCGCCACCCATCGCGGCCGCACGGTCCGCGTGGGCAGAGACACCGACGCGGATCCGGTGGTTGAGCCGGGCGAAGAAGGCCCCCTTGAGCCTCGCGACCACGGCGGGCTCGTAGATGTCCGCCGCGAGCGCGATCACCGGACCGGTGAGCACGATGTAGCCCAGGTCCATGATGTTCGCGAGGGTCTGTGCCGCGATCGCGACGACCTCGGCCGACTCCTCGAGGAGGGTCCGCGCAGGCTGCTCGCCGCGCTGCGCGGCCGTCGCGAGGTGCGTGAACCGCTCGACGTCGGTCTCCCCGGGCAGCTCGATCCCGAGCTCGGCGGCCTTGCGCACGACGGCGCCAGCCCCCGCGATCGCCTCGACGCACCCGCGCGAGCCGCACCAGCACGCGGGGCCAGCGACGTCGACGCACACGTGGCCGATCTCGCCCGCGTTCGAGCTCGCGCCACGGTAGACGGCCCCGTTGACGAGCACTCCCGAGCCGATACCGGTGCCGAGGAAGAGCGTCCCGAAGGCCGTCGTGTGCTCGACGCCGCCCACCCAGTACTCGCCGATCGCCGAGGCTGTCGCGTCGTTCTCGAGCAGCACGGGCAGGCCCGAGAGCGAGGCCATGGTCTCGCGCAGCGGGAAGTCCGCCCATGCCTGCATGAACGGCGGCACGAAGGTCATCCCCACGGGCAGGTGGATCGGCCCGGGGGACACGAAGCCGATGCCGAGCACCTTCTCGCGCGCGATGCCCTCGGACTCGAGGGCCGCCTCGACGTCGCGCCACGTGCGGGTGAGCACCGCGCGCGGGTTCTCCGAGCCGGCCCCCGGGAGCGAGCCGGAGGAGACGATGTGCCCGCCGAGGTCGGAGATCGCGAAGTGGATGCCCGCGTGGTCGAGGTTGATGCCGACCGCGTACCGCGAGCTCGGCTCGAGCTCGAGCAGCACGCGGGGCTTGCCGCCCGTCGACTCCCCGCGGCCGGTCTCGACCACGAGGCCGTCGTCGATGAGCCGACGCACGACCGTCGAGATCGTCGCGCCCGTCAGGCCCGTCGTCTGGGTCAGCTCGACGCGGCTGATCGTCCCGGCCGCGCGGATCGCGTCGAGGACGAGCGAACGGCTGCTCGCATGGCCCGCGGCCCCCGTGGGAACGTCGTTGTGCACCGTCTCTCCTGCTCGACTGGACACAGGGTAGCGGGGCGCGTCTCAGGACGTGCGGGCACCGAGCCGGTCGTCGACCCAGTCGGTCGTGACCTGGAAGTAGCGGGTGCGGGCCGGGTGCGGGGAGAGGGCAAGGTCGTGGATGCCGCCCTTGATCTGCTCGACCGTGACGTCTGCGCCGAGCCCGGGTGCCCGCGCGACCATGTGCGCGACGTCGAGCACCGAGTCGGTGCGGTCGAGACGCGAGTGCATCTCGGTGCTCGGCCCGCTCTCGGAGCTGCAGCACACGAGCACGGGGCACGCGATGTCCAGACCCGCGCGGACCGCCTCGTGGCCGAGCCGCACGGCCCGCACGAAGCCGGCGCGGGCGGGGAAGCCCTCGAAGGGCTTCCATGCGAGGTCGAACTCCCACTCCCCGCCGGTCTGGCGGTGCAGGAAGCGCG
>JAJUHG010000078.1 GCA_029267995.1 Micrococcales bacterium | reverse complement strand
GGAACGAGGCCCGCGCCCGCGAGCGATGCACCGACCCACGCCGCCTGCTCGCGGCCCGTCGCGGTGAGCGCGCGCAGCTCGTCAGGGCCGCCCGAGCCGGGGGCGGCCTTCGCGTGGCGCAGCAGCACGAGCCGCAGGGTCCGGTCGGAGTGCGGCGCCACGGCTCACAGCCCCATCGCGTGGACGCCACCGTCGACGTGCACGATCTCCCCCGTGGTCGCGGGGAACCAGTCGGACAGCAGCGCGGCGACCGCACGGGCGGTCGGCTCGGGGTCGGACACGTCCCAGCCGAGCGGGGCACGGTCGGGCCACCCGCCCTCCATCGCCTCGAACCCCGGGATCGACTTCGCGGCGGTCGTGCGGATCGGGCCGGCCGAGACGAGGTTGCACCGGATGCCGTCGGGACCCAGGTCGCGCGCGAGGTAGCGCGAGGTCGCCTCGAACGCGGCCTTCGCGACACCCATCCAGTCGTACACGGGCCACGCGTAGCGCGCGTCGAAGGTCAGACCCACGATGCTCGAGCCACGCCCCAGGAGCGGCTTCGCGGCGACCGCGAGGGACTTCAAGGAGTAGGCCGAGACCTCGAGCGCGGTCGCGACGTCGGGCCACTGGCCCGCGAGGAAGTTGCCACCCATGACGGACTGCGGCGCGAAGCCGATCGAGTGCACGACCCCGTCGAGGGAGTCGACGTGCTCGCGCACGCGGCCCGCGAGGGCCTCGAGGTGCTCGGCGTCCGTCACGTCGAGCTCGACGACGGGCGCCTCCTTCGGCAGCCGCCGCGAGATGACCTGCGTGAGCCGCATCTGACGGCCGAAGGACGTCAGGACGACCTCGGCGCCCTGCTCCTGCGCGAGCCGGGCGACGTGGAACGCGATCGACCCGTCCGTCAGGACGCCCGTGACGAGCAGCTTCTTGCCTTCGAGCAGACCCATGCCGTGCCTTTCGTTCGAGTGTCAGTGCCCCATGCCGAGACCGCCGTCGACGGGGACCACGGCCCCCGAGACGTAGGCGGCGGCGTCCGAGGCGAGGAAGTGGACGACCCCGGCGACCTCGTCGGTGGTCGCGAAGCGGCCCGCGGGGATCGCCGCCTTGTAGCTCTCCTGCGTCGCCTCGGGCAGCGCTGCGGTCATGTCGGTCTCGATGAACCCGGGGGCGACGACGTTCGCCGTGATGCCCCGGCCTGCGAGCTCGCGCGTGACCGAACGTGCGAGACCCACGAGGCCGGCCTTCGAGGCCGCGTAGTTGACCTGCCCGGGCCCGCCGTACAGGCCGATCACCGAGGAGATCAGGACGATGCGACCGCGCCGCAGGCGGATCATGCCCTTGCTCGCCCGGCGCACGCACCGGAACGCCCCCGTGAGATTGACGTCGAGCACGGTCTCGAAGTCCTCGTCGCTCATCCGCATGAGCAGGCCGTCGCGGGTCACTCCCGCGTTCGCGACGAGCACCTCGACGGGGCCGTGCGCGGCCTCGATCTCGTCGAAGGCCGCGTCGACCGATGCGGTGTCGGTCACGTCGCCCTTGACCCCCAGGACACCGTCGGGCAGCTCCCCGCTGCGGTAGATCGAGGCGACCTTGTCGCCCGAGGCGAGGAACTTCTCGGCGATCGTGCGACCGATCCCGCGGTTCGCCCCCGTCACCAGCACGCTGCGCGGCTCGCCCACGCCACCTCCCACGTCCCTGGGCGCCTCGTGCGCCACCGGCACGACGCTACCGGGCGGGCCCGCGAGCCGCTGGCAAGGCGCACCACACCGAAGCCGGGACAACTTTGTCCACCCCCGACAAGCGCCGTGGGGCGAACTAGGATCATGGGGTGAAGCAGGACCGCCGCGACGAGCCCGAGGTGCACTCGATCACCTCGGCGCCGCAGTCGCGATCGGAGTCGATGGCGCACCGCCAGAAGGTGTACGTCATCCAGATGGCCGCGCGCCTCGTGCTGTTCGTCGTGACGGTCGCGACGTGGGGTCGGGTGCCCGTGTGGGCCTCGCTCACGATCGCGGTCGGTGCCGTCGTCCTGCCGTACACCGCCGTGCTCCTCGCGAACGAGCCGAGCACGTCCCGCGGCACGGCTCAGGCCGTGCCCCGCCCCGGCATCGAACCGCCGCGGGCGCCCCGACTGCCAGGAGGAGACGAGTGAGCCTGCTCGCCGACCCCGTCGACGGTGACCGCCTCGTGTGCTCGGCGAAGGGCTGCCGTGCCGACGCCGCGTGGGGCCTGCTGTGGAACAACCCCAAGATCCACACCCCCGAGCGCCGCAAGGTCTGGCTCGCGTGCGACGAGCACCTCGCCTACCTCACCGAGTACCTCGGGGTGCGCTCGTTCCTCAAGGACACCGTGCCGGTCGCCGAGCTGCCGCGCGCGACGGGACCCGGTGACCCGGCGGGAGGCACGTGAGCGAGGCCACCAGGCGAGTCGTCGGGCTCGTCGTGCTCGCGGTGCTCGTCGCGGCCGGCTGCACCGTCGCGGGCCTGTGGCAGTGGCAGCGTGGCGACGAGCGCGAGCAGGCGGTCGCGACGCTGCGCACGAACTACACCGCCGAGCCAGCCGAGCTCGGTGAGCTGCTCGCCGCCCCCGACGCCGCGCTGCCCGAATCGCTCACGTGGCGCCCCGTGGCCGTGACAGGCCGGTACGTCCCGGGGTCGACGGTCCTGCTGCGCAACCGCCCGGTCGACGGCAAGCCCGCGTTCCACGTGCTCGCGGCGCTCGAGGTCGACGAGCCGGGCTCGCCGTTCGACGGTGCGCTGCTCGTGATCGACCGGGGCTGGGTCCCGATCGGGACCGACGCGACGGGCGAGCTCGACGTGCCCGCCCCGCCCGAGGGCACCGTGACGGTCGAGGCGCGCGTACGCCCCGCCGAGTCCCGCTCGAGCCGTACGGCACCCGCAGGGCAGGTGCACTCGATCCACCCCGAGCAGGTACTCGCGGCGAGCGGGACCACGGGCTCGTTCGTCGCGCGCGTGTACGGCGGGCTCGTCGCCGAGACCCCCGCGCCCGACGTCGTCCTCGGGCCCCTTCCCGTGCCGAGCACGGACCTTGGCCCGCACCGCTCGTACGCGATGCAGTGGTGGATGTTCGCCCTCGGTGCGCTCGTGGGGTTCGGGATCCTCGCATGGCGCGAGCGCCGCGACGACGACGCGACCGCGACCCGTGCGCACGCGGTGCGCGAACCGCGCCGTCGGCGACGCCCCTCGGCCGAGGACGAGGAGGACGCCCTCATCGAGGCTCAGGCGAGCGAGACCAGCTCGAGATAGTCCTCGTTCCACAGGTCCTCCGCGCCGTCGGGCAGCAGCAGGACCCGTTCGGGGTCGAGCGCCTCGACCGCGCCCTCGTCGTGCGTCACGAGGACGACGGCGCCCTCGAAACCGCGTAGCGCCGCAAGGATCTCCTCCCGGCTCGCGGGGTCGAGGTTGTTGGTCGGCTCGTCGAGCAGCAGGACGTTCGCGGCCGAGACGACGAGCGTCGCGAGCGCGAGCCGCGTCTTCTCCCCGCCCGAGAGCACCCGGGCGGGCTTGTCCGCGTCCTCGCCCGAGAACAGGAAGGAGCCGAGCACCGAGCGCACCCGGGTGTCGTCGAGGTCGCCCGCGACCGCGCGCAGGTTCTCGTACACCGTCGCGTCCATGTCGAGCGTCTCGTGCTCCTGGGCGTAGTAGCCGAGCTTGAGACCGTGACCGGGATCGACCGTGCCCGTGTCGGGCTGCTCGATCCCGGCGAGCAGGCGCAGGAGCGTCGTCTTGCCCGCGCCGTTGAGCCCGAGGACGACGACGCGCGAGCCGCGGTCGATCGCGAGGTCGACCCCCGTGAAGACCTCCTGGGACCCGTAGGACTTGCTGAGCCCCGTGGCCGTGAGCGGCGTGCGCCCGCACGGGGCCGGGGTCGGGAAGCGCAGCTTGGCGACCTTGTCGGCCACACGCACCTCCTCGAGGCCCTCGAGCATGCGCTGGGCGCGGCGCGCCATGTTCTGCGCCGCGACGGCCTTCGTGGCCTTCGCGCGCATCGAATCGGCCTGCGCGAGCAGAGCCGCGGCCTTGCGCTCGGCGTTCGCACGCTCGCGCCTGCGACGCCGCTCGTCGGTCTCGCGCTGCTTGAGGTAGGCGTCCCAGCCCATCGCGTACTGGTCGAGCTCGGCGCGCGTCGCGTCGAGGTGAAAGACCTTGGTGACCACGACGCGCAGCAGCTCGACGTCGTGCGAGATGACGACGAGCCCGCCCGCATAGCCGCGCAGGAAGTCGCGCAGCCACGCGATCGAGTCGGCGTCGAGGTGGTTCGTCGGCTCGTCGAGCAGGAGCGTCTCGGCGCCTGAGAACAGGATCCGGGCGAGCTCGACGCGGCGGCGCTGCCCGCCCGAGAGGGTCCCGAGCTCTTGCGCGAGGACGCGCTGCTCGAGCCCGAGGTTCGCCGCGATGCGGGCGGCCTCGCTCTCGGCAGCGTAGCCGCCGGCCGCGGTGAACCGGGCCTCGAGCCGGGCGTAACGGGCCATCGCCGCGTCGCGGGTCGCGTCGTCCTCGCTCGCCATCGCGGCCTCGGTCTCGCGCATCGACCGCACGACCTGGTCGAGCCCGCGCGCCGAGAGGATCCGGTCCGAGGCACGCTGCGTGAGGTCGCCCGTGCGGGGGTCCTGCGGGAGGTACCCGACCTGCCCCGTGCGCGAGACGGTCCCGCCCGCGGACTGCCCCTCGCCCGCGAGCACCTTCGTGAGCGTCGTCTTGCCCGCGCCGTTGCGGCCCACGAGGCCGATCCGGTCGCCCGCAGCGATGCGGAAGGTCGCCGAGGAGAGCAGGGTGCGTGCGCCGACGCGCAGCTCGATGCCCTGGGCGGTGATCACTGAGGTTTCCTCCGAAGCCGGAGGCACGCCCTTGGCAGCGCCCTCCAGCGACCGCAAGTCTAGGACCGACTAGCGTGAACGCCGACCGCGGCCCCGACCGAGCGTCGACGGCGGCCGACCCCGAGCTTCTCGACAGGAGCCCTGTGAGCACCGACCAGCCGGCCCCCGCTGCAGCCGACCTGCCCGCAACCTCGGCGACGACGAACATCGCGCTCGTCGCGTCCTTCGCGGCGCTCACGGCCGTGTGCTCGATCGTCGCGATCCCCGTCGGTGCCGTGCCCGTGACGCTCCAGACCTTCGCGGTGCTGCTCGCGGGAGCCGTGCTCGGTGCACGTCGCGGGGCGCTCGCGATCCTGCTCTACCTCGCGGTCGGCTTCGCGGGCCTGCCGATCTTCTCGCAGGGCTTCGGCGGCCCGGCCGTGCTCGGTCGACCCTCGGTCGGCTACCTGCTCGCCTTCCCGCTCGCGGCCTTCGCGGTCGGCTTCCTCGTCGAGCGGTTCCGCGCGCGCAGCTGGGCGCTGACCACGGGCCTTGTCGTCGGTGCCGGGGTGGTCGGCTCGCTCCTCGTCTACGCGGTCGGTGTGCCCGTCATGGCCGCGATCGCCGAGATGAGCCTGCGCGAGGCCTTCGTCGTGAACCTCGCCTTCGTGCCCTTCGACGCGGTCAAGCTCGTGCTCGCCGCGATCGTCGCCGCGTCGATCCACCGGGCCTTCCCCGAGCTGCTCGGCCGGCGCCCGGAGCCGTCCACCCCGTGATCGAGCTCGAGGACGCGGGCGTCGTCGTCACCGCGGCCGACCCGGGCGCACCGGGTCGGACCCTCACCCGCACGATCCTCGAGCCGACCACCCTGAGGCTCACCGAGCGCCGCATCGCCGTGATCGGTGCGAACGGCTCGGGCAAGTCGACGCTCGCCCGGCTGGTCAACGGTCTGCGCACGCCCACCTCGGGGCGGGTGCGCACCCTCGGGATGGACGTCGCACGTGAGGGGCCCGCCGTGCGCTCGCGCGTCGGGTTCGTGTTCACCGACCCCGACGCCCAGCTCGTCATGCCGACCGCGGGCGAGGACGTCGCGCTGTCCCTGCGCCGCACGGTCCCTGACGTATCGCAGCGCGCGGCCCGCGTGCGCGAGGTGCTCGCACGCTTCGGCCTCGCGGACCACGTCGAGGCTCCTGTGCACTCCCTCTCGGGCGGCCAGAAGCAGCTGCTCGCTCTCGCCGGGGTGCTCGCGACCGAGCCCGAGATCCTCGTCGCGGACGAGCCGACGACCCTGCTCGACCTGCGCTGGCGGCGCGTGGTCGACGAGCTCCTCGCGGACCTCGACGCCCAGGTCCTCCTCGTGACGCACGACCTCGCGGCAGCTGAACGGGCGGACCGGGTGCTTGTGGTCGACCGCGGCGCGGTCGTCTTCGACGGTGCGCCCCGCGCCGCGGTCGCTCGCTACGTCGAGGCGATGGCGCGGCTGTGACGGCACACGACGCGCAGGGGGCGACGTGAGCACGGCGGGACTGGGGCTCTTCCAGCCCGGGAGCACGCCGCTGCACCGCCTCGGTCCCGGGACCAAGCTCGCGGCCCTCGCGGTCCTCGGGCTCGTCCTGCTGGCAAGGCCAGGGTGGGAGATCGCGCTCGGCGTGCTTGCCGCGGTCCTCGCGGTCGCCGCGCTCGCGCGACTGCGTTGGCGCACGTCCGTGCGCGCCCTGGTCCCCGTGCTCGTGATGCTCGGCGCACTCGCGGCGTTCCAGGTGTGGCAGCGCGGCTGGGAGGTCGCCGTCGAGGTGAGCGCCTCGCTCCTGGCTCTCGTGCTCGCCGGCACCGTCCTGACCGCGACGACGCCCGCGGACCGGCTCGTCGACCTGCTCGTGCGCGGGGCCCGCCCGCTCGCCCGGATCGGGCTGCGACCCGAGGTGCTCGCGCTCGCCGTCGCCCTCATGCTGCGCACGATCCCCGTGCTCGGAGAGGTCGTCGCGCAGTCGCGCGAGGCAGCCCGCGCCCGCGGGTTCGAGCGCAGCCCGCGTGCCGTGCTCGTCCCCTCTGCGGTGCGGACCGTCGCCCGCGCACACACGGTCGGTGAGGCTCTCGCGGCGCGCGGTCTCGCTGACTGACGTCCCCCAAAAGGTCGCCGGAGCTCTCAAGAGGCCGACAGGGCCGGATCGCCTTATCGTCCGAGCATGACGTTTCGCGAGGGCGGGCAGTTCGAGGGCGGAAGAGTGCGGCGATCCGCGGGCCGTCGCGGCGGTGTCGCGGTCGGTGGCGGTCTCGTCGGGCTCATCCTCGTGCTCGTGCTCTCCCAGGTCACGGGGATGGACCTGAGCGGGCTCGTCGGCGGTGGCGGTGGCGGGAGCCAGGACCTGGGCACGATCGGTGAGTGCACGGCCGAGCAGGCCAACACCGACCCCGAGTGCCGCCTGTCCGCGACGCTCCAGGCGCTCGACGCCTTCTGGCTCCCCGAGGCCGAGCGCCTCGGTGTCGAGGCCTTCGAGATCCCCGGCGCGGAGTCCTTCACGGGCTCGGTCGACACCGCGTGCGGCACCGCGACGAGCGCGGTCGGCCCCTTCTACTGCCCGCCCGACCAAGGCATCTACCTCGACCTGGGCTTCTTCGACGTGCTGCGCTCGGACTTCGGCGCCTCGGGCGGCAACCTCGCTGAGATGTACGTCGTCGCGCACGAGTACGGCCATCATGTGCAGAACGTCACGGGCTACTTCGACCGGGCCGACCGGTCAGGGACGGGCGAGGACTCCGACTCGGTGCGCCTCGAGCTGCAGGCCGACTGCCTCGCGGGGATGTGGGCCGGCCACGCCGCGACCGTGCCCGACCCGGACACGGGCGTCATCTTCCTCGAGCCGATCACCGCCGAGCAGCTGCGTGACGCGCTCTCCGCCGCCGCGGCCGTGGGCGACGACCGGATCCAATCCTCCTCGGGCGGGAGCATCAACCCCGATGCCTGGACGCACGGCTCGAGCGAGCAGCGTCAGGAGTGGTTCACGATCGGCTACGAGCAGGGCGACTTCGCCGCGTGCGACACCTTCGAGGCGGGCTCGCTCTAGCGGCGCGCGGGCGGGGCGCTAGATGTTGAAGCCGAGCGCTCGCATCTGCTCGCGTCCGTCGGCCGTGATCTTCTCGGGACCCCACGGCGGCATCCACACCCAGTTGATGCGGAAGCCGTTGACGAGGCCGTCGAGGCACTGCGCCGTCTGGTCCTCGATGACGTCCGTGAGGGGGCACGCCGCCGAGGTGAGCGTCATGTCGATGATCGCGTTGTTGTCCGGCTCGATGTGCACCCCGTAGACGAGGCCGAGGTCGACGATGTTGATCCCCAGCTCGGGGTCGATGACGTCGCGCAGGGCCTCCTCGATGTCGGCGACCGTGGGCGGCGTCGGCGTGGTCGTGGTCATGGTGTCTCCTCCTTGGCCACCGCAGTGGCATGGGCGAGTGCGTCGCGCAACGCTGCCCAGCCGAGCAGCGCGCACTTGATCCGGGCGGGGAACTGGGCGACCCCGGTGAACACCGTCGCGTCACCGAGCCGCTCGGCGAGCGCGACGTCGACCTCGCTCCCCCGAGACTGCATGAGAGCGCGGAAGTCCTCACCGAGACGCTCGGCGTCCGCGACGCTCGCGCCCTCGACGAGGCCCGTGAGGACCGAGGCCGAGGCCTGCGAGATCGAGCAACCCTGACCGTCCCAGCGCACGTGGGCGACGCGGTCCGTCCCGGGCTCGAGCTCGATGCGCAGGGTGATCTCGTCCCCGCACGTCGGGTTGACCTGGTGGGACTCGGCCCACGCGACGCCGTCGGCGGGCAGCGCGGCCTCGGCCAGGGTGCGCCCCTCGGGCGTGCGGGCGTGGTCGAGGATCAGCTCCTGGTAGAGCTGCGCCATCGCGCTGCTCGTGGTGCTCACGGTCACGCCACCTCCTCCACACCGAAGAACGTCCGGACGGTGCCAAGTGCTTCCCGGAAGGCCGCGACGTCCTGCTCGTTCGTGTAGACCGCGGCGCTCGCACGGGTCGTCGCCGCGACCCCGAAGCGCCGGTGCAGCGGCTGGGCGCAGTGGTGCCCTACGCGCACCGCGACGCCCGCCGCGTCGAGCACCTGGCCCACGTCGTGCGCGTGCACACCGTCGACCACGAACGACACGTTGGGGATGCGGTCGCGCGCGTCGAGGGGGCCGATCACGCGCACGCCCGGGACCGCGGTCGCGGCCTCGAGGAGCAGCTCGGTGATCGCGCGCCCGTGCGCGGCGACCGCGCTCATGCCGAGCTCGGACAGGTACTGCGCCGCCGCACCCATCGCGACGGCCTGGGAGACCATCTGGGTGCCGGCCTCGAAGCGCTGCGGGGGCTCCATGTAGGTCGACTCGGTCATCGTGACGACCTGGACCATCGAACCGCCCGTCGTGACGGGCGGGAGGTCGGCGAGCAGCTCGCGGCGCCCGTAGAGCGCCCCGACACCCGTGGGTGCGAGCATCTTGTGGCCCGAGAAGACCGCGAAGTCGACGTCGAGCGCGCGCAGGTCGACCGGCAGGTGCGCGACCGACTGGCACGCGTCGAGCACCGTGAGCGCGCCGACCCGGCGAGCCGCGGCGACGAAGGCCGCGACATCGGTCACCGCACCCGTGACGTTCGAGGCGTGCGTGAAGGCGACCACGCGCGTGCGTGCGCCGACGAGCTCGTCGAGCTGCTCGGTGCGCAGCCGGCCGTCCTCGCCGACCTCGACCCACCGCAGCACCGCGCCCGTGCGCGCCGCGAGCTCTTGCCACGGCACGAGGTTCGCGTGGTGCTCGGCCTCGGTCACGAGGATCTCGTCACCCTCGGCGAGCGCGAAGCGCCGGGCACCGGCTCCCCCGCGTCCCGCGGTCGCGTTGCCGAAGGCGTACGCGAGCAGGTTGAGGCCCGCTGTTGCGTTCGAGATCCACACGATCTCGCCTGGGTCGACGCCCACGAACGACGCGACGTGCCCGCGCGCGGCCTCGAAAGCCTCGGTCGCCTCGCTCGCGAGGTGGTGGGCACCGCGGTGCACGGCGGCGTTGCGCTGGGTGTAGAAGTCCTGCTCGGCGTCCAGGACGCAGTCAGGC
>JAJUHG010000077.1 GCA_029267995.1 Micrococcales bacterium | reverse complement strand
CCTGCGCGCGGAAGGCGCGCCGCCACGGCGAGGTCGCGAAGCTCACGATCCGGCGCCGGGTGTCCATCCCACCCAGGCGCAGCACGAGCCACGCGACGGGCCGCACCCCGAGCACCGCGTTGACGAGGCGCGCGAGTCCCGGGACCGAGGTGATCAGACGCGACCACCGGGGCAGCCAGCCGAGCGCGTAGTGGTTCACGGGCCGCAAGCGCTTGCGGTACGTGCGGTGCAGCACCTCGGACTTGTACTGGGCCATGTCGACGCCTGCGGGGCAGTCCGAGGAGCACGCCTTGCAGCTCAGGCACAGGTCGAGCGCCTCGTGCACCTCGGGGGCGGACCAGCCGCGCGTGACGAGCGAGCCGTTGGCCATCTCCTGGAGCACGCGGGCACGCCCGCGCGTCGAGTCCTTCTCGTCCCGGGTCGCAAGGTAGGAGGGGCACATGAACCCGCCCGCGGCGGAGTTGTCCGCGCGACACTTACCGACCCCGACGCACCGGTGCACGGCCGTCGTGAGGTCGCCGTCGTCGTGCGCGAAGGAGAAGCCGCCCGCGGCGGGCAGGGGCCGTGCGGCGGGACGGCGCAGGTCCGCGTCGAGGGGGCGGGGGCGCACGAGCACCCCGGGGTTGAGCGTGTCGTGCGGGTCGAGCAGGTCCTTGAACGCCTCGAAGGTCGCGATCGCCGCGGGGCTGTACATCACGGGCAGCAGCTCGGAGCGGGCGCGTCCGTCGCCGTGCTCGCCCGAGAGCGAGCCCCCGTGGGCCGCGACGAGGTGCGCGGCGTCGGTCATGAAGGAGCGCAGTGCGGCGCCGTCCTTCTCGAGCGGGACGTCGAGGCGCAGGTGCAGGCAGCCGTCACCGAAGTGCCCGTAGGCGAGCCCGTCGATCCCGTGCCTCGCCATGAGCGTCTCGAGCTCGCGCAGGTAGGCGCCGAGCCGTTCTGGTGGGACCGCGGAGTCCTCGAAGCCGGGCCAGGCCTGCGCGCCCGAGGGCGTGCGCCCGCCCAGGCCCGCGCCGTCCTCGCGGATGCGCCACATCGCGACCGCCTCGGGACCCGGGGGGAAGATGCCGACCGCGCTCGTGCCCGCGTCGGCTGCGAGCGCGCGGGCCCGCTCGAGCGCCTCGTCGAGGCTCGCCCCGCCGACCTCGACGAGGAGCCACCCCTCGCCCGCGGGCAGCTCGGGCACCGCCGCGGGGCCCTTGACTCGCCGCACGACGTCGACGAGCCGCGCGTCGATCCCCTCGATCGCGAGCGGGGAGTGCGCGAGGAGCGCGGGGACGGCGTCGGCCGCGGACGGCATGTCGGGGTAGCCGAGGACGACGAGCACGGGCGCCGCGGCGACGTCGACGAGGCGCACCTTCGCCCCGAGCACCGTCACGACGGTCCCCTCGGTGCCCACGAGGGCCTTCGCGAGGTCGCGTCCGTTCTCGGGGAGCAGGTGCTCGAGGGAGTAGCCCGAGACCTGACGGCCGAAGCGTCCGAGCTCGGTGCGCAGCAGCTCGAGGCGTGCGGTCACGAGCCCTTCGAGGCCCGGGACGACGTCGAGCCCCTGGGCTGCGGTGAAGCGCCGTCCCGTGCCGTCGACGACGTCGAGCTCGAGGACGTTGTCCGCAGTGCGCCCGTAGGCGACCGCGCGCGGCCCGCACGCGTTGTTGCCGATCATCCCGCCGAAGGTGGCCCGTGCCTGGGTCGAGGGGTCGGGCCCGAAGCGCAGCCCGTGCGGTGCGGCGGCGCGCTGGAGCTTGCCCATGATCACGCCGGGCTCGACGGTTGCCGTGCGCTCGACGGGGTCGATCTCGACGATCCGGTCGAGGTGGCGCGAGAAGTCGATCACGACGCCCGGGCCTACGGCGTTGCCCGCGACCGAGGTGCCCCCGCCGCGCGGGGTCACGGGCGAGCCGGCCTCGCGTGCGACCTCGAGCGTCGCGAGGACGTCGTCGGTCGTGCGGGGGAAGACGACGACCTCGGGCACGACGCGGTAGTTCGAGGCGTCCGTCGAGTACTCGGCGCGGCGTCGCGACGACGCGTCGACCTCGCCGACGACGGCGCGGCGCAGGGCGTGGACCAGTTCCTCGGTGGCGGTGACGGCGGACACGTGAGGCAGTCTCCCACCCCGCGCACGCTCGGTGCCGCGACGTTCTGCCCAGTGCACACGCCAGCGACGCCGGGCGCAGGGCTCCCGGCGCGGTCCGTGGGGTCAGTCGAGCGCCGCGTCGAGCTCCATCGGGACCACCGAGAGCGCCTTGCTCACGGGGCAGCCGACCTTGGTCTTGTCCGCGAGCTCGACGAACTGCGCCTCCTCGATCCCGGGGACCTCCCCGCGCACCGTGAGCTTGATGAGGGTCAGGTGCAGACCGCCGTCGTCGGGGTCGGGCCCGACCGTGACGTCCGCGGTGACCTCGAGCCGCTCGGGCGTGAACCCGGCCTCGCCGAGGAAGCCCGAGAGCTGCATCGCGAAGCACGAGGCGTGCGCCGCCGCGATGAGCTCCTCGGGGCTCGTGCCCTCGGCCGTCTCGGCGATGCGGCGGGGGAAGGTCACGTCGAAGGTCCCGGTGCCCGAGCTCGTGAGCTCGACCTGGCCGCCGCCTTCCTGGAGCGATCCCTCCCATGCGGTGCGAGCCGTACGCGTTGCCATGAGGTGCCCCTCTCGTCGGGTGTCGTCCTTCCACGGTAGGACCGTGGCCGGCTGCCCGCCTCTCGAGAAGCCCTCTCAGGACGCCGTCGTCGCAGGTCATACCTTCGTGTGACCTCTTTCGGGGGCCGACCGCGCGACACAGCGGCCCAGACCAGCATCCGGTCACCCGATCGCTCATCAGGACGAACCGGGGCAAGCGGGCTAAGTTCGCACTCGGGACGAGGGCGGCCGGCACCCGGTGCGTCCGAGGCCCCGGCCCCCGCCCCGAGCGGGAGCGTGACCGATCACCTCACGCCAAGGACAGTGATGACGACCCACATCCCTCGACGCCCGCGACCCAGACGCGCGCTCGCGGCGGCCCTGAGTGCCGTCGCGCTCGCCACGACCGGGGCGCTCGTCGCCCCGGCTGCCGGGGCGACCGCCCCCGACGACAAGTTCTCGACCACGTTCGACCGCGACAGCGCCGTCCTCGACCGCGACGTGGCGAGCCTCAGCAGGGGCAAGGTCTCCGACTCGCTGCGCACCGCGCGCGGCGAGGTGACCGCCTTCGTCCAGCTCGACGCCGACGCCGCGGTCGACCTCGCCGAGGAGGGCAGGTCCCGGTCCGCGATCCGCGCGCAGGAGCGCGAGATCGAGGCACTCGCCGACGAGCTCGTCCCGCAGGACGCGAGCGCACGGTCGCGCTCGACCGCGCCCAGGCAGCTCGCAGTGACGAGCAACCTCGTGGCAGGCGTCGTCGTGATCGGTGACGCCGAGCAGGTGCGCGAGCTCGCGGCCGAGGACGACGTCGTCGCCGTCTACCGCGTGATCCCCAAGGCGCCCGCGAACAAGGGCACCGACTCCTTCACGCGGGCGGTCGACACGTGGGCCGCTGCGGGTGGCGCGACGGGCGCAGGCGTGACCGTCGGCATCATCGACACCGGGATCGACTACACCCACGCGACCTTCGGCGGCCCCGGCACGGCCGAGGCCTACGAGACCGCCTACGGGGCGGACGGGACCGGACCGGTCCCGACCGGGCTCGTCGACGAGACGAAGTACCTCGGTGGCTTCGACTTCGCCGGCCCCACCTACGACGCACAGACCAACCCCGTCCCGACGCCGGACGAGAACCCGATCGACCCGCCCTCCACCTCGCCCAACTCGGGTCACGGGACGCACGTCGCGGGCACGACCGCCGGCTACGGCGTGACCGCCGAGGGCGAGACGTTCACGGGCGACTACGCGACGATCACCGACCTCGAGGACTTCGAGGTGGGCCCCGGGTCCGCGCCCGAGGCGGGCGTCTACGCGCTCAAGGTGTTCGGTGACGCGGGCGGCTCGACCGGCCTGGTGATCCAGGCCCTCGAGTGGGCCGCGGACCCCGACGGCGACGGCGACTTCAACGACCGCATCGACATCCTCAACCTCTCGCTCGGCTCGGACGGCTCCCCCGCGGACGACCCCGAGAACCTGTTCATCGACCGGCTCACCCGCATGGGCGTGCTCTCGGTGATCGCCTCGGGCAACGGCGGGGACGTGACCGACGTCGGCGGCTCGCCCGGCAACTCCAACAGCGCGCTCACGGTCGCGAACTCGGTCGGCGGCTCGCAGAGCTTCGACGCGGTCGAGGTCACCGCAGCGCCCGACGCCTCGCTCGTGGGCACCTACTCGGCCCAGAGCTCGGTCAACTACACGGGCGAGGACGACGCCGCCGGTGAGGTCGTCGCGATCAGCGAGACGTTCAACGGCTGCGAGCCCTTCACGGCCGAGCAGTCGGCCGCCGTGACGGGCAAGATCGCCTACCTCTACTGGAACGACCAGGACCCCTCGCTCGACTGCGGCTCCGCGGTGCGCTTCGACAACGCCGAGGCCGCCGGGGCGATCGGCGTCCTGCTGAGCAGCCAGACGGCCGTGTTCTCCGCCGGGATCGCGGGCAACACCACGATCCCGGGCGCCCAGCTCACGGGCACCTCGACCGCGACGCTCCAGGACGCGATCCTCGCCGGTGGCGTCGAGGTCGTGATCGGCCCTTCGCTCGCGGGTGCGGGCTTCGAGGTCAACCCGGTGCTCGGTGACCTGGTCAACCCGGGCTCCTCGCGCGGGGTGCACGGCTCGCTCGGTGTCGTCAAGCCCGACGTCGCGGCCCCCGGCACCAACATCGCCTCGGCCGCCTCGGGCGGCGGGACAGCCGCGTCGATCCTGTCCGGCACGTCGATGGCGACCCCGCACGTCGCGGGCATCGCGGCCCTCGTGTCGCAGGCGCACCCGGACTGGACGCCCGAGCAGGTCAAGGCCGCGGTGATGAACACCGCGACGCACGACCTGTTCACCGAGCCCGGTCAGTCGGGCCTCGCGTACGGCCCCGAGCGGGTCGGCTCGGGTCGGGTCGACGCGCTCGCCGCGGTCCAGACCGAGACCCTCGCCTACGCCTCGGACAACCCGGCTGGCGTCTCGCTGTCCTTCGGCGTGGTCGAGGTCGGTGCGGACACGGTCACGCTGCGCGAGACGGTCACGGTGCGCAACCTCGCGTCGTCGGCCCAGACGTACTCGACGGCCTTCGTCGGGGCGACCCCGGGTGACGAGGCCGTCACGGTGCGTCCTGCCTCGATCACGGTCCCCGCGGGCCAGACGAGGCTCGTCACGGTCGAGGTGACGCTCGACCCTGCGGCCCTGCAGCGTGTCCCCGACCCGACGCAGGACCCGCTCGTCAACGTGATCGGACCGCTCCCGCGCGACTTCGTGTCGAGCATCGCGGGCTGGCTCGAGGTCACGCCCGACGGCGCGGACGCGCTCCGCGTCCCGGTCCAGGTCGCCCCGCGGCCGGTCACGGACCTCTCGGGCTCGGACGTCGACCTCGGGACGGCCGACTCCGCGCCGCTCACGCTGAGCGGCCGGGACGTGTTCAACCCCGGGTGGATCGGCTTGACCGCTCCGCTCGTGCTCACGGCGACGAGCCCGCGGCTCGAGCGGTCCGGAGCGGTCACGAGCGACTCGGTGATCGCCTCGGGCGACCTGCGCTACGTGGGCTTCTCGTCCGACGTGCCGACCGTCCTCGCGGACGGTGGTGCACTCACCGACGCGATCATCGGGGTGGGCCTTGCGACCGACGGCGACTGGGCGACGCTCGGCTCGGCGATGATCCCGCTCGTCGCGACGGACATCGACGGCGACGGCGCGTGGGACCTCGAGACCGCGGTCATCAAGGGCGACCCCGCCCAGGACTCGCTGTTCGCGCTGACCTTCGCGGTCACGGGCGAGGACCCGGCCACGGGGGAGCTGCAGTGGGGCGACCTGCTCGACTTCTACCCGATCAGCTGGGGCTCGAACGTCGACTTCGGGGTGTTCGACAACAACCAGGTCGTCGTCCCGTTCAGCCCGGGCTGGGTCGGGATCGCCGAGGGTGACGTCCCGACCTTCCGGGTGCAGACCTTCTCCCCGTACGCGGACGCCGAGAACGGGATCATCGACGAGGTCAGCTTCACGGCCGACCCCTTCGCCCCTGCGTACGTGTTCACCGGGAACCACGCGGTGCCCACGCACGTGCTCGGCGAGTCGGGCGGGGTGATCGAGGTGCACCGCACCAAGAACACCCCCACCGAGGGCCAGATCCTCCTGCTGCACACGCTCAACGCCGCGGGCGAGCGTGCGCAGGTCGTCGACGTCACGGCGCAGCCGGTCGAGGAGCCCGGCGACCTCGTCGAGTCCACGACCGAGCTCAAGATCGTGCCGAGCAAGGCACGCTTCGGCTCGAAGGTCACCGCGAAGGTCACGGTCAGCGCCGAGGGCGCCGACCCGACCGGCACTGTCGTCCTGACCGCCGGTGACCGCGTCCTGGGCGAGGTCGAGCTGCCCGCGCCGAGGGGCAAGGCCGGCAAGCCCAAGGGCAAGAGCACCGTGAAGCTCGAGCTGCCGCGCGACCTGCCCGTGGGTCGCCACGTCGTCACGGCGAGCTACTCGGGCGACGAGGCCGTCGCGCCGTCGTCGGACACCGAGGTGCTCAAGGTGACGAAGGGCAAGGCGAAGGTCAAGGCCAAGGCGGGCAAGAAGGGCTCGCGGGCGACCCTCGCGATCACGGTGACCGGACCGAAGGGGGCACCGACCCCGACGGGCAAGGTCGTCGTGAAGGTCGGCAAGGCCAAGCTCCGCGCGACGCTCGAGGACGGCAGGGCGGCGGTCACGCTGCCGAGGCTCAAGCGCTCGACCAAGGTCAAGGTGACCTACGCGGGCACGTCGTCGACCTACGGGAAGGCGAGCACGACAGTGAAGGTCAAGGAAGCGCCGAAGAAGGCTCCCAAGAAGGCGCCGAAGAAGGGCAAGCGCTGACACCCTGACGCACGGCACGCGGGCCGCGATCCCTGATCGCGGCCCGCGGCCGTTCACCCGTCCCCGACCGTGGCCGACCTCGGCACGCGGCTGACGGCGGCGACGGCGAGCAAGGCCGACGAGGGGACCGACCTCGAGACGCTGCGGGCCGGGCTGACCTCCGCGATCGAGCCGTTCGCGGTCCTCTCGCTCGTGGACGCCGAGGAGTTCGCGGGATGGCTCGCGGGGACAGTGACGATCGAGTCGGTGCTCGTCGCGGTGTCCTACGTGTAGTCGAGGAACGACGCGGCGCCGTACCCCGCGGGGTGCGGCGCCGTCGTCGTCCCCCGGAGAGAACGCGAGGCCGGCGCACAGACCCTCCCTGCGCGCCGGCCCCGAGCCTGGTGCCCCCTGCTTGTCTCGAATCCCCTGCTTGTCTCGAACCCCCTGCTCGTCCGGTGTCAGTCGAACGCGAGGTGTGCCTCGGTGACCGCGATGACCGACCACGTACGGCCGTCCGAGGAGGACAGCTCGTAGGTCGGCACGAGCGCGACGCCCCCGTCACCGAGGTGGTGCTGCGCGAGACCGAGCCGCTCGGACGTGATCTTGACCGACTCCACGGGCCAGTCGAAGCGGTCGCCCGCGCTCGGCGTGCGCGGCGCGGACGTGCTGCCCTCGCGCATGAGCGTCGCGGGGCCCACCCAGTCGGCCGGGAAGGACGAGAACGACGCCCCGAAACGCGGGTCGTTGAGTCGCTCGACGGCCTCGGCAGGGCTGATCACGTCGTACTCGCCGAGCTCGACGAGCTCGGCCGTGGGCCCCCACACCGAGCTCACACCAGCACCCGTGAAGGTGACCCCCCACGCGTCGCCCGTGCGCTGTCCGTCGAGCACCCGGAACGCGTTGACGCTCGAGTAGTCGGTCGAGCCGTACTCGGACTTGTCGGAGACCTCGAGCTCGAAGTCCGCGGGGTCGAGGCCGAGCGCGACGAGCACGTCGGTGGCCTGGTCGAGCGCGTCCTCGCCCTGCGGCGCGGCGCCGAGGTCGCGCTCCTCGCACTCCCCGTCCGGGGGGCAGAACCAGGGGTCCTTCGAGGGGTCGGAGAAGTAGAAGGACGCCGTGCCGTCCCCGTACAGGGTCGCGACGGGCTCGCCCGACTCGTAGTCGCCGAGGATGAACGAGCCGTAGTCCTCGCGCACCTTCCCCGAGGCGCCGAGCGCACCCGCGAGCCGCTCGAGAGCCTCCGCGGAGTGCGCCGCGGCCCCGTCGTAGCCGTACGCGGGCGCCGTCGTCCCCGAGGTCGACAGACCAGAGGCGGAGAACACCGTGCGGCCGAAGCTCGGCATGTACGCCATGTCCTGGGCTACGTACGAGGACGCGCCTGTCCGGCCGGCCTCGCCACCGCCCATCGCCGGACCCTCGGTCGCCATCTCGGGCATGGCCGCGCTCGGGGAGTCCGCCGCGCCGTCGAGCGTGATCGCGGGGGCCGCCGAGGCGGCAGAGTCTGACCCCGACCCGGACTCTGCTCCTGCGACGAGCGACGGGGCGAAACCCCCGCCGAGCGCGAAGCCACCCACGCCGATCGCGAGAGCCCCCGCGCTCGCCGCGGCGACCTGGAGCGCCCGGGGCCGACGACGGCGCGCCGCGAGCTCGTCGACGACGTCCGCCCGGGCCGCGACGGCCTTGCGCAGCGCGTCATGGTCGGGCTCGAGCCCCGCGGCGGGGTCTGCGGCGCGCAGGCGGTCGAACGCCTCGCCGCTCAGGTCCTTGCTCATCGTGTCCTCCAGGTCGGTCCTCTGCCCGGGTATGTGTGGCGGTCAGGGCGCGCCTTGCACACCCGTCCACGCGACTTGTCACGCAGAGACGCGCGCCTGCCACGCCTCGCGCAGCCGCGATCGGGCACGCGAGAGGGCCGCGTCCGCCCCGCCGCGCGAGATGCCGAGCACCTCGGCGAGCTCGTCACCGTCGAGCCCCTCCCACGCGACGAGCAGGAGGATGCGTCGGTCGCGCGGGGCGAGCCCTGCGAGCACGGAGCGCACCTCGTCGTCGGTGATCGCGAGGTTCGCGGGGTCGACGTCGTCGTCAGGCTCGTCCCTGACCTCCTCGACCGGGATGGGGCGCCCCTTGCGCTGATGGTTCGCGAGCACGAAGCCCGCGGTGCGGTACAGCCACGGCAGCTCGGCGCCCTCGGGGACGTCGGCACGGCGCCGCCACGCGGTCGCGAACACGTCGGCCGCGAGGTCCTCGGCCTCCTGGACGCCCGCGCGGCGCGCGAAGAAGCGGAACACGGCGGTCGCGTGCGCGCGGAAGATCTCCTCGAACCACGCGTCGCCCCGCACGGTGTCTGGGGCGTCCGTCACCGGCTGGCTCCCTCGCTCTCGGGCGCCCAGGGCGCACGATCTCGCAGGGGCGGTCGCCCCCGTGCCCGAAGTATGTCCCGAGCCGGCGCCTTCTTGCGCCGCGCCTCGCGGAAGATCCTCGGCCCGATCCCGCGAGCCCCCGCGCGACGCGGACGAGCTCGACCACGGGCAGCGCGTCGATCGCCTGCAGCGGGTGCCATGCAGCGCGGTCGGTCGTCCCGTCGACCTCGTCCCGCAGCACGCCGCCGACCACGTGCGCCCGGTAGACGACGCGGATCGCGTGCGCGTCGGGGAGCCCCGGGGCCCGTTCGGCCGCGGGCACGACGATCGAGTCCACGCCGAGCAGCTCGTCGACCGCGACGTGCAGACCCGTCTCCTCCAAGGTCTCACGGACCGCAGCGTCGAGCGGGTGCTCGCCGGGCTCGATCCCTCCCCCGGGGAGCGTCCATGCGTCCCACGCGGGGTCGCTGAGGTGGGTCAGGAGCATGCGCCCGTCCCCGTCGACGACGACGGCGTAGGCGGCGACCCGAAGATCCATCCGCCCAGCGTAGGTGCACGAAGGCCCCCGCCACGGGGTGACGGGGGCCTTCCGGGGAGCCGCCTGTCGGAATCGAACCGACGACCTTCTCATTACGAGTGAGACGCTCTGCCGACTGAGCT
>JAJUHG010000076.1 GCA_029267995.1 Micrococcales bacterium | reverse complement strand
TCAACGTCAACGACTCGGTCACCAAGTCGAAGTTCGACAACAAGTACGGCATCCGCCACTCGCTCCCGGACGGCATCAACCGGGCCACGGACATCCTCATGGGCGGCAAGGTCGCCTTCGTCGCGGGCTACGGCGACGTCGGCAAGGGCTCGGCCGAGGCGTTCCGCGGTCAGGGGGCGCGGGTGATCGTCTCCGAGGTCGACCCGATCTGCGCGCTCCAGGCCGCGATGGACGGCTTCGAGGTCGCCCGCATCGAGGACGTGCTCGACGTGGCCGACTTCTTCATCACCGCGACGGGCAACAAGGACGTCATCACGGTCGAGCACCTTGCGCGGATGAAGGACAAGGCCGTCGTGGGCAACGTCGGCCACTTCGACAACGAGATCGACATGGCGGGGCTCGCCGCGTACCCGGGGATCCGGCGCACCGAGATCAAGCCCCAGGTGCACGAGTGGACCTTCCCGGCCGACGACGAGCGCCCCGAGCGCTCGATCATCGTGCTGTCCGAGGGGCGCCTGATGAACCTCGGCAACGCGACGGGCCACCCCTCGTTCGTCATGAGCAACTCGTTCTCGAACCAGGTGATCGGTCAGATCGAGCTCTTCACGAAGCGTGCGGAGTACCCCGTGGGCGTGTACCGCCTGCCCAAGGTGCTCGACGAGAAGGTCGCGCGCCTGCACCTCGACGCGCTCGGCGTGCGGCTCACGCAGCTGTCGAAGGACCAGGCCGAGTACCTCGGGATCGACGTCGAGGGACCGTTCAAGCCCGAGCACTACCGCTACTGACCCGGCCCGCTCGTTGCCCGTTGCGCAACTTTGCGCAGCGGGCAACGAGGTGGCTACCCTGACCCGGTGACCGAGCCGAGCCTGCGCGAGCGCAAGAAGCTCGCGACGCGCCGCGAGCTCGCCCTCGCGGCGCTCGACCTCACGCTCGAGCGTGGGCTCGCCGAGACGACCGTCGAGGAGATCACCGAGCGCGTCGGCTTCTCCCGACGCACCTTCGCCAACCACTTCACGTGCAAGCAGGAGGCCGTCGTCGCGGGGTTCTTCCTGCGCCTGGGCCTGCCCGGCTCGCGCTTCGAGCCCTTCGAGGTCGAGCTGGGCGACCCGCTCACGGTCGACGCCGTCGTCGACGCCGCCGAGGCCGCCTACCGCGCCGTGTTCTCGGGGGAGGGCGCCGTGCGCGTCGCCGAGATGGGACGCGTCGTCGACGCCGAGCCGACCCTCGCCCCCTTCGTCCACCAGACGCTGTTCGAGGTGCGCCGCGAGTACCGCGCGCGCCTCGTGGCCGCGGGCATGCCCCCCGCACGCGCCGCCCTGCTGCTCGGGGCCCTGCTGTGCGTCGGGGGCGTCGTCGTCGAAGAGCTCATCGCGGGGCACACCGCCCCCGACGACGTCGCCGCGCTCCTCGCCGAAGGCCTCGACCACGTCCGCCACGGCTTCGCCGACCGCGCCCCCTGAACCCCGACCCACGCCGAACGAACGGGAACCCCGTGCACCAGCTCGCCCAGCTCTCCCTCAAGAACCGCGCCCTCATCGCGCTCGTCACCGTCGTGACGGCCGTGTTCGGCACGATCTCCTTCGGCTCGCTCAAGCAAGAGCTCATCCCCTCGCTCGAGATCCCCGCCCTCGCGGTCATCACGAGCTACCCGGGTGCCTCGCCCGAGGTCGTCGCGCAGGACGTCACGGGACCGCTCGAGCAGGCGCTGCAGACCGTGCCGGGCCTGCAGGGCACGAGCGGGACGTCGTCGACCGGGGTCTCGCTCGTGCTCGCGGAGTTCGAGTACGGGACCGAGGTCGCGGGCGTCGAGCAGAAGATGAACCAGGCGATCGGGCGCGTGCGGTCCTTCCTGCCCGAGGACGTCGACCCGACCGTGCTCGCGATCTCGCTCGACGATTTCCCGATCCTGCAGATCGCCGTCTCCGCCGAGGACACCGAGGCGCTCGCCGGCCGCCTCGACGACATCGTCGTCCCCGCGATCGAACGGCTCGACGGTGTCGCCGCGGCGAACGTCGCAGGCGCCGCGGGGCCGCGCGTCGAGATCACCCCCGACGACGCGGCGCTCGCGCGCCTCGGCCTGAGCCGCGCCCAGGTCGCCCCGCTCCTGCTCGCGAACGGCACCGTCATGTCCGGCGGGCTGCTCGAGGACGACGGCCAGTCCCTCGCGGTCCAGCTCGGCACGCGCCTCGCGAGCGTCGAGGACGTCGCCGCGCTCCCGCTGCTCACCGAGCAGGGCCCCGTCGCGCTGTCCGAGGTCGCCGAGGTCGAGCTCGGGACCGAGCCGCTCACGTCCTACTCGCTCGTCGACGGGGTGCGCTCGCTGACCCTGTCGGTCACGAAGCTGCCCGACGCGAACACGGTCGAGGTCTCCGAGGCCGTGCGCGACCTGCTGCCCGGGCTCCAGGCCCAGCTCGACGGCGCGCAGCTCGACGTGCTGATCGACCAGGCACCGTTCATCACCGAGTCGATCTCCTCGCTCGCGCTCGAGGGTGCGCTGGGCCTGGTGTTCGCCGTGATCGTCATCCTGCTGTTCCTGCGCTCGGCGCGCGCGACGCTCGTCACGGCGATCTCGATCCCGCTGTCGATCCTCGTGGCCTTCGTCGGCATGAACGCGGTCGGCTACACCCTCAACATCCTCACGCTCGGCGGCCTGACGATCGCGATCGGGCGCATCGTCGACGACTCGATCGTCGTGATCGAGAACGTCGAACGTCACCTCGAGTACGGCAAGTCACGCACCCGCACGATCGTCGACGCGGTGCGCGAGGTCGCGAGCGCGATCACCGCCTCGACCGTGACGACCGTCGTCGTCTTCCTGCCCGTCGCGCTCGTGGGTGGGCTCGCGGGCGAGCTGTTCTCCCCGTTCGCCTTCACGGTCGCGATCGCGATGGGCGCCTCGCTGCTCGTCGCCCTGACGATCGTTCCCGTGCTCGCCTACTGGTGGCTCGTGCGCCGCCGCCCGGCCGAGACCCGCCCCGCGCCGACGACGCCCGCCGAGCGCCTCGCGGAGCTGCGCGAGACCTCCGCGCAGGACACCGCGCTCCTCCAGCGCGGTTACCGGCGCACGATCGACTGGGTCCTGCACCACCGCTGGGTCACGCTCGGCATCGCTGCGGCCGTGCTCGTCGGCACGGGCGCGATGGCCCCGCTGCTCAAGACCAACTTCCTCGGCGACATGTCGCAGGGCACGGTCGGGGTCACGCAGCAGGTCGCGCCCGGGACGAGCCTCGAGGCCCAGCTCGAGACGGCCGAGGAGGTCTCCCGGGCGCTGTCCGGCGTCGAGGGGGTCGAGCTCGTCCAGGCGACGCTCGGCACGAACGAGATGTCGGTGATCTTCGGGGGCGGCTCGGAGTCGATCACCTACTCGGTCGTGCTCGCCGAGGACGCCGACGCGGCCGCCGCGACCGAGGGCGTGCGTGAGGCGCTCACGGGTCTTGTGCCCGAGGACGAGGTGAGCGTGTCCGCCGTCGGCGGGGCGGGTTTCTCCAACGACGTCGAGATCATCGTCACGGGACCCGAGCAGGCCGCGATCGACGAGGCGACCCGCGCGATCGGCGAGACGATGGCCGCTCTGCCCGAGTCCGTCCAGGTCTCGACCTCGCTCACCGAGGCCCGGCCCACGCTCCAGGTCACGATCGACCGGGAGGCGGCTGCCGCGGTCGGCTTCACCGAGGCCCAGCTCTCGCAGCTGCTCGCCGGTGCGATGACGCCCCAGCAGATCGGCCAGGTCACGATCGACGAGACGAACGTCGGGGTGTTCCTCACGCCCGTCGACCCGCCCGGCTCGGTCGAGGCGCTGCGCTCGCTGCCCGTGCCGACCGCCGGGGGCGTGCTCCCCCTCGGCGAGCTCGCCGAGGTCGAGATCGTCGACGGGCCGGTCGCGGTGTCGACGATCGACACGCGCCGCAACGCGAGCGTCTCGGTCACGCCCGCCTCGGACGACATCGGCCAGGCGAGCCTCGCGGTGCGCACCGCGCTCGACGCGCTCACGCTGCCCGACGGCGTCCAGGCCGAGATCGGGGGCATCACCGCGGAGCAGGACGAGGCCTTCGGCCAGCTGTTCCTCGCGATCCTCGCCGCGATCCTCATCGTCTACGTCGTCATGGTCGCGACGTTCCGCTCCCTGCTGCACCCGTTCCTGCTGCTCGTGTCGATCCCCTTCGCGGCGACCGGCTCGATCCTGCTGCAGGTCGCCACGGGGATCCCGCTCGGCGTCGCCTCGCTCATCGGGGTGCTCATGCTCGTGGGCATCGTCGTGACGAACGCGATCGTGCTGATCGACCTCGTCAAGCAGTACCGCGAGGCGGGGCTGGGCATGGACGAGGCGCTGCGGCTCGGTGCGACCCGACGCGTACGCCCCGTCATCATGACGGCGCTCGCGGCGATCCTCGCGATGACGCCCATGGCGATCGGCGTCACGGGGCACTCGGGCTTCATCTCCCAGCCGCTCGCGCTCGTCGTCGTCGGTGGTCTGTTCTCCTCGACGCTCATGACGCTCGTCGTGCTCCCGACGATCTACCACCTCGTCGAGACGCCGCGCGAGCGCCGGGCGCTGCGCCGCGCCGAGGCCGAGGCCCGCGCGCTCGAACGGCTCGCGAGCGACGAGTCCGCCGCGGTGAGCGATTCCTGACACGCACGGTCAGGAACCGCACACCCAACCCGAGAGCGAGCGGTTCGCGGGGCACGGTGGTCGTGGCTAGGGTCCGTCGCATGCGTGGACCAAGGGACTGGGCGGGCTGGTTCGTGGGGGTGAGTCTCGTCGCGGGGTGCTCCGCGGTACCCGGCCCCTCCCCGGGACCGAGCCCCTTGCCGGGGCAGGGGCCGCTCGAGGCGTACGTCGCGGTCGCGGCGTCGGTCGAGGACGCCGCGGGGTGGGTCGAGCACATGAGACGAAGCGCGACGTGGACAGCCGCGTGCATGGCGCGCGAGGGCTTCGAGTACTACCCCGCGATCCCCGCGGCCGAGGACATCGAGGTCGCGGACGGTCCGGAACCGGGCTCGCGCGAGTTCGCCGAGCGCTGGGGCTACGGGGCATGGATCGAGGTCGACGAGCTCGCTGGCGGCTTCGGGTACGCCGAACCGGCCAACCCCGAGGGGCGCGCCTACCTTTCCTCCCTGTCGAAGGGTGCTCGCGAGGCGTACGAGACGGCACTGTGGGGCGAGATCGTCTCCGAGAGGGGTGGGGTCACGCACCGCGAGGGCGGTTGCGCCGAGACCGCGGGCGCGGGCATCCCCTCCGACCCGTTCCTGCGTGGCGTGCGCGCGGAGGCCGAGGAGTTCCTCCTGTCGATCCCGAAGGACCCAGCGCTCAGCGGGCTCGACGAGGAGTGGTCGGTGTGCATGGCGGGCGAAGGCATGAGCCTGCGCTCCCCGCACGAGGTGCGCGAGTCCTTCATGCGCGATGCCCTCGCGTACCTCGCCGACGGCGATCACGGGGGGATCGACCCGTTCGCCACGCCGCACGCGCTCGAACGGGCCGAGGAGGAGAAGCGGGTCGCGCTCGCGGACCTCGAGTGCCGCGAGCTGGTCGGCTACGACCAGCGCTACACCGAGATCGAGCACGAGCTCCAGGCCGCGTACGTCGAGGCCCACCGCGCTGACCTCGAGGCCCTCCTCGCCGCGCTCGACGAGCGCTGACGGGCGCCGGCGGGCTCAGTCCTCGGGCTCAGTCCTCGGGGTCGGGGATCGCGTGCGGAAGGCGGTGCATGAGGATCGCCTCGGCGTCACGGGTCTCGGCGGTGCGCAGCGCGTGCGCGTACTCGCGGTCGCGGCGCTCGGCGAGCACCGCGACGAGGAAGTACTCCGGGTGCGTGCCCGGCGGCGGGGGCGGGGCGACGTAGGCCGAGAACTGCGAGGCGAGCTCGGTCCCCAGGCGTGCGCGCGACTCGGGGTGCAGCTTGTCGGTGCGCGCGAGGAACTGTCGGGCCGCGAGCGCGAGCCCGTCGGGAAGGCGGCGCATGTCCGCCGCGTGCGCCCAGCCCGCGAGGTGCGGGGGCATGCGCAGCATCGAGGTCTGCTGCGCCCCGCGAGAGATCCGCACCGCGTACGTGCCCGCGAGGATGTCGCCGAGGCGCTTGCCGCGCGGGTGCACGATCGAGGTGATGATCGCGACGGCCGCCGCCGTGAGCCACAGCTCGCCGACCCCCGTGAGCGCGCGGATGAACGCGTGCCGCAGGCGCACCGGGCCGCCGTCGTCGCGCACGATGCGCACACCCGTCGCGAGCTTGCCGATCGAGCGTCCGCGCGAGAGCGTCTCGAAGGTCGTGGGGATCACGATCATGAGCAGCGCGATCGCGATGATCCCGAACGCCGCGACGAGCCCGTCATCGTTCGTCCGGCCGGCGAGCACCCCGAAGCCGATCATCACGCCGTAGGCGACGAACAGGTACACGACCGCGTCGATCAGCCCGCCCGCGACGCGCACCGCGAAGGACACCGGCTGAGCGTCGAGGAGGACGCCTTCACCGGTGAGGATCTCGTCTCGCTGCACTTCGACCTCCCGTCGCTATGGCAGGGTATCGGTCGTGGACCTCGATGCCTTCACCGCGGCGCGCAGGGCGCGCTGGGAGCGACTCGACGAGCTCGGCAGGTCCCGCCGTCTCACGGGTGCGGAGTCCGACGAGCTGGTCCGCCTCTACCAGGCTGTCGCGACCGACCTGTCCCAGGTCCGTGCGGCCGCGCCCGACCCGAGCACCGTGACCTACCTGTCCCAGCTGCTCGCGCGCACGCGCGTCGCGATCTCGGGCGCGCACGAGCCCTCGTGGCGCGACGTGTCGCGCTTCGTCATGGTGTCCCTGCCTGCGGCGTTCTACCGCATCCGCTGGTGGACGGTCGCGGTCATGGTCGCGTTCCTCGTCGTGAGCATCCTCACGGGGTGGTACGTCGCGACGAACGAGCAGGTGCTCGACGACTTCATGGACCCCGTCCAGCAGGAGGAGTACGTCAACGACGCCTTCGCCAGCTACTACGACCCGGGCGCGGGCTTCGCGGCGATGGTGTGGACGAACAACGCGTGGATCGCGGCGCAGTGCGTGGGCCTGGGTATCTCGGGCGTGTGGCCCGTGTTCATCCAGGCGCAGAACGCGGTCAACGTCGGCGCGGTCGGCGGCATGATGGCCGACCACGGTGCGCTCGACGTGTTCTTGAGCCTCATCGCCCCGCACGGGATGCTCGAGCTCACCGCGATCTGGATCGCGGGGGCGGCGGGGCTGAAGATCTTCTGGACCTGGATCGTCCCGGGTGGTCGGCCGCGCTCGCGTGCTCTCGCGGAGGAGGGTCGCGCGCTGTTCACGGTCGCGATCGGCCTCGTCGGGGTGCTCGGCGTCTCGGGGCTCATCGAGGGCTTCGTGACGGGCTCGGCGCTCTGGCCGTGGCTCAAGATCGTGATCGGCGCGATCGCGCTCGCGGGGTACTGGACGTACACGATCGTGCTGGGCCGGCGCGCGGTCGCCGCGGGCGAGACGGGCGACCTCGAGGCCGACCAGGCCGGCGCGACGGTCCCCGTCGCGGCCTGACCGAGCGGGCGTCGCGGCGGGTGAGGTGGCCCGTGAGACAGGATGCACCGCGCGTGAGTCACACGCGCCCCTCGCGGCACTCGAGCAACTTCGCCCGCCGTGACGGGCGCGTCAGAGGCGGCCCGCGGCCTTGAGCGCGAGGTAGGCGTCGGCGAGCTGGGGTGCGAGCTCGTCGGGCAGGGCGTCGACCACCTCGGCACCGCGCTGGCGCAGGCGCATCGTCACGGCGGCGCGCTCGAGCTCGGCACGCTCGGCGGCCGCGGCGTCGAACACCTCGTGGGCGCTGTCGCGACCGCGCGCGAGGACCGCGACCTCGGGGTCCCGCACCGAGGCCACGACGACCTGGTGGTCGAGCCGGGCGACGGCCTCGAGCAGACCCGTCTCGGCCGCGGAGGCCTCGATCGCGGTGAGCAGGACGACGAGCGCCCGTTGCGAGAGCCGCTCCTGGATCACCCCGACCGCCCCCGTCCAGTCGATCTCGGTGAGCTCGGGCGAGACGGTCGCGAGCGCGTCGGCGAGCGCGGGCATGAGCCGCGACCCCTGCATGCCCGCGACGCGCGCCCGCGTGCGCCGGTCGAACGCGACGAGCTCGACACGGTCGCCCGCGTGCGAGGCGAGGGCCGAGAGCAGGAGTGCGGCCTCGATCGAGGCGTCGATGCGCGGGGCGTCCCCGACGCGCAGCGCCGAGGTGCGCGAGGTGTCGAGCAGGATGAGCACGCGACGGTCCCGCTCGGGCCGCCACGTGCGCACGACGACCTCGGAGCGGCGCGCGGTGGCCCGCCAGTCGATCGAGCGCACGTCGTCACCGATCACGTACTCGCGCAGTGAGTCGAACTCGGTGCCCTGGCCGCGCACCTGGACCGCGGCGCGCCCGTCGAGCTCGCGCAGCCGTGCGAGGCGGCTCGGCAGGTGCTTGCGGGAGGCGAACTCGGGCAGGACGCGCAGCCGGGCAGGCACCTCGATCGAGCGCTGGCGCCCCGCGAGGCCCGCAGGCCCGAAGGAGCGGATCGTCACGTGCCCCGCGGCGAGGTCGCCGCGGCGCACGGGGAGCAGCCTCGTGCGCAGGAGCACGGACTCGCCGTCGGGCACGTCGACGCGGTGGCGGTTGTCGTCCGCGCCGGCCGAGGGCTGCCACGCGTCGCGCACGATCGCGCGCAGCCGTCGCCCCGAGTCGTTCGTCACGAGCAGCTCGCTCGTCGCCGGCTCGGTGAGCCGCACGGCCGCGGGGACCCGTCGGCGCACGACGACGTCGCGTGGCCGGGCCGCGAGGCGTGAGTCGACGAAGCACGCGAGCCCGACGAGCACGAGCCAGCCGAGCCACGTCGCATGCCGTGGCACGAGCGCGACGACGGGGATGCCGAGCGCCACGAGGAGCGCGGCGCGACCCGTGAGGACCATCAGCGTGGGACGGGGACCGCGGCGAGCACCGTGTCGAGCACCGTCTCGGCGTTGACGCCCTCGAGCTCGGCCTCGGGGCGCAGCTGGACGCGGTGGCGCAGCGTCGGGTGCGCGAGGGCCTTGACGTCGTCGGGCGTCACGAAGCTCCGGCCGGACAGCCACGCCCACGCCCGCGAGGTCGCGAGCAGCGCGGTCGCACCACGCGGCGAGACACCGAGGGAGAGCGAGGGGGACATGCGGGTCGCGCGGCACACGTCGACGATGTAGGCGAGCACCTCGGGGGAGACCTGGACCTTGGCGACCTCCGCGCGCGCGGCCTCGAGGCTCGCCTTGTCCGCAACGGCGCTCACGCCCGCCGCGGCGAGGTTGCGCGGGTCGAAGCCCGCAGAGTGCCGTGCGATGACCTCGATCTCGTCCTCGCGCTCGGGCAGCGGCAGGAGCAGCTTGAGCAGGAAGCGGTCGAGCTGCGCCTCGGGCAGCGGGTAGGTGCCCTCGTACTCGACCGGGTTCTGGGTTGCGATCACGAGGAACGGGTCGGGCAGGGGGCGCGGTTCGCCGTCGACCGAGACCTGGCGCTCCTCCATCGCCTCGAGGAGCGAGGCCTGCGTCTTGGGGGGCGTGCGGTTGATCTCGTCGGCGAGCAGCAGGTTCGTGAACACGGGGCCCTCGCGGAAGGAGAACTCTGCGGTGCGCGCGTCGTACACGAGCGAGCCCGTCACGTCGCCCGGCATGAGGTCGGGGGTGAACTGGACGCGCTTGGTGTCGAGGTCGAGCGAGCCCGCGAGCGTGCGCACGAGGAGTGTCTTGGCGACGCCGGGAACGCCCTCGAGGAGCACATGGCCGCGGCACAGCAGCGCGATCACGAGACCCGTGACGGCGGCGTCCTGGCCGACGACGGCCTTCGCGACCTCGGTGCGCACCGCACCGAGGCGCTGGCGCAGCTCGAGCGAGGCCGCAGACTGCGGAGGAGGCCCTGCGGGCGCCGACGGCGCGGCGGGGGAGGCCGCGGGCGGCGTCGGCTGCCCGGCTGAGGGCGCGGGCTGCGCGGGACCCTCGGGCCCCGGC
>JAJUHG010000075.1 GCA_029267995.1 Micrococcales bacterium | reverse complement strand
GTTGTCCTCGGCGCACAGCTGGAGGAACCGCTCGATGCGGCCCGAGGAGTGGTCCGGGCCCTGGCCCTCGTAGCCGTGCGGCAGGAGCAGCACGACCGAAGAACGCTGGCCCCACTTCTGCTCCGCGGAGGAGATGAACTCGTCCGTGATGATCTGCGCACCGTTGACGAAGTCGCCGAACTGCGCCTCCCACAGCACGAGCGCGTCGGGTCGCTCGACCGAGTACCCGTATTCGAAGCCGAGCGCGGCGTACTCCGAGAGCGAGGAGTCGTAGACCCAGAACTTCGCCTGGTCCCCCGCCAGGTACATCAGGGGGGTCCACTCGGCACCCGTCTGGCGGTCGTGCAGGACGGCGTGGCGCTGCACGAAGGTGCCGCGGCGCGAGTCCTGGCCCGCAAGACGCACGGGCGTGCCCTCCATGAGGAGCGAGCCGAACGCGAGGATCTCGCCGAAGCCCCAGTCGATCCCGCCCTCGCGGGCCATCTGCTCGCGCTTGGCGAGCATCGACTCGAGCTTGGGGTGCACCGTGAAGCCCTCGGGCGGGCGCACGTGCGCCTGGCCGATCCGCTCGAGGATCTTGGGCGAGACCGCCGTCTGCCAGCCGACCATCGTCCCGGCGTCCTCGAGCTGGGCCTCGGGCCGCTCGAGACCCGCGACGGGCTCGCTCTGCGGCGGCGGGGTCCAACCGCCCTCGCGCGTCTCGCGGAACACCTGCTCGAGCTTGGACTGGAAGTCCGCGAGCGCGGCCTCGGCCTCGTCCTTCGAGATGTCGCCACGAGCCACGAGCGCCTCGGTGTACAGGGTGCGCACCGAGCGCTTGTTCTCGATGAGGTTGTACATCATCGGCTGGGTCATCGAGGGGTCGTCGCCCTCGTTGTGACCGCGGCGGCGGTAGCAGACCATGTCGATGATGACGTCGCGGTCGAACTGCTCGCGGAAGTCGAACGCGAGCTCGGCGACCCGCACGCACGCCTCGGGGTCGTCCCCGTTGACGTGGAAGATCGGCACCTGCAGGCCCTTCGCGACGTCGGTCGCATAGTGCGTCGAGCGCGACGACGACGAGCCGGTCGTGAAGCCGACCTGGTTGTTGATGACGACGTGGATCGTCCCGCCCGTGCGGTAGCCGCGCAGCTGCGAGAGCTGGAGGGTCTCGGTCACGACACCCTGGCCCGCGAAGGCCGCGTCGCCGTGCACGAGGATCGGCAGCACCGAGAAGCCGTCCCCGCCCAGGTCGATGCGGTCCTGCTTCGCGCGCACGATGCCCTCGAGGACGGGGTTGACGGCCTCGAGGTGCGAGGGGTTCGCCGCGAGGTACACCCGCGTCGTCGCCCCCGACTCGGCCGTGAACGTGCCCTCGGTCCCGAGGTGGTACTTCACGTCGCCCGAGCCCTGCACCGAGCGCTTGTCGAGGTTGCCCTCGAACTCGGCGAAGATCTGCGCGTAGCTCTTGCCCGCGAGGTTCGCGAGCACGTTGAGCCGACCGCGGTGCGCCATGCCGATCGCGACCTCGTCGAGGCCGTTCTCCGCGGCCCGCGACATGACGGCGTCGAGCAGCGGGATGACGGCCTCGGCGCCCTCGAGCGAGAAGCGCTTCTGGCCGACGTACTTGGTCTGCAGGAAGGTCTCGAAGGCCTCTGCGGCGTTGAGCCGGCGCAGGATGCGCAGCTGGTCCTCGCGCGGGGTGCGCGCGTAGCCGGCCTCGAGGCGCTCCTGGAGCCAGCGGCGCTGGCGGCGGTCGGACAGGTGCATGTACTCGATGCCGACCGTGCGGCAGTACGAGTCGCGCAGCAGGCCGAGCACGTCGCGCAGCTTGGCGCGCGACCAGCCGCCGAAGCCGCCCACGGGGAACACCCGGTCGAGGTCCCACAGCGTCAGGCCGTGCGTCTGGACGTCGAGGTCGGGGTGCTTGCGCTGGCGGTAGGCGAGCGGGTCGGTGTCCGCCATGAAGTGCCCGCGCGAGCGGTAGGCGTGGATGAGCTCGGCGATGCGCGCGGGCTTGGCGGCCTCGGTCTCGGGGTCGACCGAGGCGTCGCGCACCCAGCGCACGGGCTCGTAGGGGATGCGCAGCGAGGCGAAGATCCGGTCGTAGAAGCCGTCCTCGCCGAGCAGCTTGTTCGCGATGATCCGCAGGAACTCACCCGAGTGCGCACCCTGGATGATCCGGTGGTCGTAGGTCGAGGTGAGCGTGAGGATCTTCGAGATGCCCATGCGGTGCAGCTGGTCCTCGGCGGTGCCCGCGAACTCCGCGGGGTAGTCCATCGCCCCGACACCGATGATCGTGCCCTGACCCTCCATGAGGCGCGGGACCGAGTGCACGGTCCCGATCGTTCCCGGGTTGGTCAGCGAGATCGTCGTGCCCGTGAAGTCCTCGACCTCGAGCTTGCCGCCGCGTGCGCGGCGCACGAGGTCCTCGTACGCGGCGACGAACTGCGAGAACTCGAGCGTCTCGGCCTTCTTGATGTTGGGCACGAGCAGCTGGCGCGTACCGTCCGGCTTGGGCAGGTCGATCGCGAGGCCCAGGTTGACGTGCGCGGGCGTCACGAGCGCGGGCTTGCCGTCCTTGAGGGTGTAGCCGTTGTTCATCGCGGGCATGTCCGCGATCGCCTCGACCATCGCGAAGCCGATGATGTGCGTGAAGGAGATCTTCCCGCCGCGCGTGCGCGTGAGGTGGTTGTTGATGACGATGCGGTTGTCGACCATGAGCTTGGCCGGCACCGAGCGCACCGAGGTTGCCGTCGGGACCGTGAGCGAGGACTCCATGTTCGTCACGACCCGAGCCGCGGCGCCGCGCAGGCGCTCGACCTCGTCGGCGCCGTCGGTCTCCCAGCCGCCCTTGCGCGTCGGGACCCGCTCGGCGTAGGGCGCCGTCACGGGCTGTGCGGTCGCGACGGGCGCCGTGAGGGGCGCGTCGTCGTCGTCCTTCTTCGCCCCGGGCAGGGGAGCGGCCGGGGCGGAGGGCTGGGCCTCGGCGGCCTCGCGAGAGGCCTCGGAGTGGACGGCCTGGGCGGGGGGCGGTGCGCTCGTGTCGGCAGACTTCGGCTCGTAGCTCTCGAAGAACTCCCACCACGAGGGGTCTACCGAGTTCTTGTCCTTGAGGTACTTCGCGTAGAGCTCGTCCACGAGCCAGTCGTTGGCACCGAAAAGCTCCCGGATGGTCCCCGGGTCAGCCTGTTGAGACACTTGCGCCCGCCCACTTTCGTCGCGGCGTTGCGGCCGCGTCAGCGTTGAATACGTCCGGGACAACCCTAACCCCTCGCCGGCTCCGGACCGGGCGCGAGAGGCGTCGGATCTGCGCGGTATCTGTGCAGGTCGCGGGTACTTTTATGGTTTGGCAAAGGGCGGGCAAGCGGCGTGGGAACGCCCGGCCAAGACGAGCCCGTGAGGGTCAGGTGATGTCCTTGCGGAACGTCGTGAGCCGCCCGACGAGCGCGAGCACCGCGGCATAGGCGACGAGCACGAGCGCACCCTGCCACCACGTGAGGAGCGCGGAGCCCTGCCCGCCGAGCACGCCGTAGAACGACGCACCGATGAGCGCGTCGCCTGCAGCGCCAGGCAGGAACTGCGCGACCGTCCCGCCCCACTCGACGAAGCCCGCGAAGAGCCGCACCATCGGCTCGACGAACTGCGTGAACACGAGCAGCAGCACGATCGAGAGCACCTGGTTGGGCAGTGCGGTCCCGAGCCCGACGCCGACCATCGCCCACAGCCCGCCCGCGAGCACCGAGAGCGCGATCGCCCGCAGCACGGTCGGTTCGCCGAGGAAGGCCTCGTTCCCGGTCGCGACGATCACGCCCGCACCGACGCCGACCGTCGTGAGCGTGCCGAGCAACCCGAACAGCAGGCCGAGCGGGACGCTTGCGAGAAGCTTGGCGACGACGACGACGTCGCGGCGCGGCTCGGCGAGCAGCGTCGGGGTGATCGTCTGGTGGCGGAACTCGTTCGTGACCGACAGCGCCCCCACGATCACGGGGAACACGTAGCCGAGGGTCGCGGACAGCCCGTAGATCGTTCGTGCGAGGTCCTCGGGGGAGAAGACCTGCTCGACGCCCGCCTCGGCGGCCTCGCCCGAGGCGATGTTCATCGTCACGGCGAAGGTCGCGGCGAGGAAGGCCATGTAGCCGACCATCGCAAGCAGGAGGACCCACCACAGGCGGGTCGAGAAGAACTTGCGGTACTCGCTCAGCAGGGCCGCGCTCACGCCCCACCTCCCGGGGTCGGGGTGCCGGCATGGACGGAGGTCGTCAGGCCGAGGAAGACCTGCTCGAGACCGGGGTTGTGCAGCGTGAGCTCGTGCAGCTCGAGGCGCGCGGCGAAGGCACGGGCGCCGACCTCCTGCGCGGTCACTCCCTCGAGCTCGACCCGCCCGGGAACGTGGGCCGTGCGCACCTGCCAGCCGTGCTCGGCGACGAGCCGTGCGAGCGCCTCGGCATCGGGCGAGGCGACGACGACGGCGGGCTTCGCGAGCTGAGCGAGCTCGGCGAGGGTCGAGGCGTGCGCGAGGCGGCCCTGGCTGATGATGACGACGTCGTCGACGGTCTGTTGGACCTCGGCGAGCACGTGCGAGGAGACGAGGACCGTGCGGCCCTCGCTCGCGAGGTGCCGCAGCAGCGCGCGCAGCCACGCGATGCCCTCGGGGTCGAGGCCGTTCGCGGGCTCGTCGAGCACGAGCACGCGCGGGTCGCCCAGGAGGGTCGTCGCGAGCCCGAGGCGCTGACGCATGCCGAGCGAGAAACCGCCCACGCGGCGCTTCGCGGCGGACGTGAGACCCACGAGCTCGAGCACCTCGTCGACGCGCGTGTCCCCGACCCTCGCCTGCGGGGCGAGCGAGCGCAGGTGGTCGCGCGCGGTGCGGCCCGGGTGGAAGCTCGCGGCCTCGAGCGCGGCCCCGACGTAGCGGGTCGGCTCGGGCAGCTCGTGGTAGGCCCGTCCCGAGATCGTCGCGGTGCCCGCGGTCGCGCGCACGAGGCCGAGGAGGATGCGCAGGGTCGTCGTCTTGCCCGCGCCGTTCGGGCCGAGGAAGCCCGTGACGCGGCCCGGACGGACCGTGAAGGTGAGGTCGTCGACGGCGCGCACAGGGCCGAAGTTCTTCGTGAGGCCTCGGACCTCGACGACGCCGTCGCCGTCGATGGCGCTGGCCGGGTCGGCGGGGACGCTCATCAGGGACCTTCCGGGCTCGGGGGACGGGGCGGCTCCACGCTAGTCGGGCGCGGGGGCAGGGTCACGCGCATCGTGCAGCCGGTCGGGGTGTCGGCGACCTCGACCGTCCCGCCGTGCAGCGTCACGGCCCAGCGCACGATCGACAGACCCAGGCCCGTCCCGCCCGTGGGGATCTGGCCGGTCTGGGCAGGGTTGTTGCCCCGCGCGAAGCGGTCGAAGACGCGCTCGCGGTCGCCCGCGGCGATCCCGGGGCCCTCGTCGACGACGTCGATCACGACGCCGCCGGGCATGACGTAGGCCTCGAAGCGGATCGTGCCGCCGCGTGGGGAGTGGCGCACCGCGTTCTCGGCGAGGTTCGCGAACACCTGGTGCAGGCGCTGCTCGTCGGCGTGGAGGGTCAGGCTCGGGGGCGCGACGTCGACCGTGAAACGCAGGCTCTTGTCGGGTCGCACGTGCCTCGCGGCGTCGGCGACCGTCGTGAGGAACTCGGCGAGGCGGACCTCGCTCACGTCGAGCGCGGCGGCACCGGCCTCGAGGCGGGACAGGTCGAGCAGGTACGTCACGAGCTTGCCGAGGCGCTCGGTCTGGCGCAGCGCGGACTCGAGGGCCACCTCGTCGGGGTCGGTCACGCCGTCGACGAGGTTCTCGAGCTGGGCCTGGAGGGCCGTGACGGGGGTACGCAGCTCGTGCGAGACGTTCGCGACCATCTCGCGGCGCAGCGTGTCGGCCTGCTCGAGGTCCTCGGCCATGCGGTTGAACGCGACCGCGAGCTGGCCGACCTCGTCCTTCGAGGTCGCGCGCACGCGCTGGGAGTAGTCGCCGCCGGCCATCGCGCGTGCCGCCGCGGTCATCTCGCGCAGCGGCGAGGTCATCCCGCGGGCGAGCAGCTGGGTCAGGGCGAGGGAGATGAGGATCGCGACGGGGAACGTCACCTGGACGTCGAAGCCGTTCGTCAGGCCGAACCACGTGATCGACGCGGCGAGCGTCACGGTCGCGGCGACGAGGATGCCGAGCTTGACCTTGATCGAGCGGGCGAAGTCGAGGGGCCGCACGTCGGCCCACCGGGAGCGGGAGTGGCGCGGTGTGCTCATTCGCTCGAGGGCGGTTCGAACGCGTAGCCCACCCCGTGCACGGTGCGGATGAGGTCCGCACCGAGCTTGCGCCGCAGTGCCTTGACGTGCGAGTCGACCGTGCGGGTGCCCGAGGCGTCGACCCAGTCCCACACCTCGGCGAGCAGGCGCTCCCGGGTCAGGACGGTCTTGGGGGAGGACGCGAGCGCGACGAGCAGGTCGAACTCGGTCGGGGTGAGGTGGGCGTCCTTGCCCGCGCGTGATACGCGGCGCTGGGCGCGGTCGATGAGCACGTCGCCGACCTCGATCGGGGCGAGGTCGGTCGCGGCGGCGCTCTCCTGCGCGGCGGCTTCGCGGGCCCGCTCGGCTCGGCGCAGGATCGCCTTCGAGCGGGCGACGAGCTCGCGCATCGAGAAGGGCTTGGTCATGTAGTCGTCCGCGCCGACGCCGAGACCCACGAGCATGTCGGTCTCGTCGTCTCGGGCGGTGAGCATGAGGACGGGCACGGGCCGCTCGGCCTGGATGCGCCGGCACACCTCGAGCCCGTCGATCCCCGGGAGCATGACGTCGAGGATCACGAGGTCGGGGCGCAGGCGGTTCGCGGCGTCGACCCCGGCCTGACCGTCGGCCACGGCGTGCACGCGCATGCCCTCGGCGGTGAGCCTGCGCGAGACGGCGAGCGCGATCGCCTGCTCGTCCTCGACGACGAGGACGACGGGTCCCTCGGCGGCGCGCGGGGCGCCGTGGTTCGTCGACATGTGCCAAGCGTGGCACACGTGACCTGCTCAGGGCGGGCACGACCTCCTATGATGTGGGGACGATGAAACCGTCCCGACGACATCGGCGGCGCGCGCGAAGGCTCGCTGCCAGACCCTCGAGACCTGGCCCCGGTCGAAGTACCGGCGGCCGCGGCGCCGTGAACGGCAGGTGCGCGTGAGCGCCGAGTGGTGGCTCGTCATCCTCGGCGTCGTCCTGACGGCGGGCACCGCCGTGTTCGTCGCGGCCGAGTTCTCCCTCGTGACCCTCGACCCGGGGGTCATCGACCGGGACCCCCAGATGGGCGACCGGCGCGGGCGCTCCGTGCGCCGCGCCCTGCACCACCTGTCGACCGAGCTGTCCGGCGCTCAGGTCGGCATCACGATCACCACGATCCTGCTCGGCTACACGACCCAGCCGGCCCTGAGCTCGCTCCTGACCGGGTGGCTCGGCGAGGAGTGGCTCGGCTCGGCGACCGCGGCCGTGATCGGCGCGGTCGCGATCCTCGCGGTCAACGGCTTCTCGATGATCTTCGGCGAGCTCGTGCCGAAGAACGCCGCGATCGCCCGCCCGCTCGGCACGGCGCGCACGGTCGCGCCGCTCCAGCGGGGGTTCACCGCGGCGCTGCGCCCGCTCATCGTCGCGTTCAACAACTCGGCCAACGCCTTGCTGCGTCGCGTGGGCATCGAGCCGCGCGAGGAGCTCTCGGGCGGGCGCTCGGCGCAAGAGCTCTCCGCGCTCGTGCGCCGCTCGGCCCAGGCGGGCACGCTCGAGGCCTCGACCGCGCGGCTCGTGACGAACTCGATCGAGTTCGGCGAGCTCACCGCGGTCGACGTCATGACCGACCGCACGCGGATGGCCTCGATCGAGCGGCACGCGACCGCGGCCGACGTCGTCGCGACGGCCCGCGCGACGGGGCACTCGCGCTTCCCCGTGACGGACGGCTCGACGGACGACGTCGTCGGGATCGTCCAGCTGCGCCAGGCGGTCTCGGTGCCATTCGAGCGCCGTGCGGAGGTCCCGGCTGCGGCGCTCATGGTCGACGCGCCGCGCGTGCCGGAGACAGTTCACCTCGGCCCGTTGCTCGTCGAGCTGCGCCAGGCACCGATGCAGATGGCTCTCGTGGTCGACGAGTACGGCGGCACCTCAGGGGTCGTGACGCTCGAGGACGTCGTCGAGGAGCTCGTGGGCGAGGTGTCCGACGAGCACGACCGGCGCCGCTCGACCGGGGCCCGCAGGCTGCCCGACGGCGCGTGGCTCGTCCCGGGCGTGCTGCGCCCCGACGAGCTCACCGAGCTCACGGGCCTCGTGGTCCCCGAGGAGGGGCCGTACGAGACCCTCGGGGGGCTCGTGATGTGGCGCCTCGGGCGCATCCCGGCCCCGGGCGACGTCGTCGTCGAGGGGGACGTGGACCTGCGGGTCGAGGTCGTGAGCGGACGGCGCGTCGAGCAGCTGCGGCTCACGCGTACCGAGGGCGGTGAGGGGTCGTGAGCACGTGGGCCGCGGTCGCGATCGCGATCGGGCTGCTCGCCGCGAACGCGTTCTTCGTCGGGGCGGAGTTCGCGATCATCTCGGCGCGCCGCTCGGCGATCGAGCCGCTCGCGGAGGCTGGGGACCGGCGCGCGCGCACCGTGCTGTGGGCGATGGAGCACGTCTCGCTCATGCTCGCGTGCGCGCAGCTGGGCATCACGGTGTGCTCGACGAGCCTGGGCCTCGTGGCCGAGCCGGCGATCGCGCGGGTCATCGAGGGGCCGCTCGCGGCCGTGGGGGTGCCCGAGTCCTTCGTGCACCCGATCGCCCTCACGGTCGCCCTGCTGCTCGTGGTGTACCTGCACGTCGTGCTCGGCGAGATGGTGCCCAAGAACCTCGCAGTCTCGACGCCGGACCGGGCCGCACTGTGGTTCGGCCCGCCGCTCGTGTGGGTCGCGCGCGTCGTGAACCCTGTCATCTGGGCCCTCAACTCGATCGCGAACGGGATCCTGCGGCTCGTGCGGGTCGAGCCGAAGGCCGAGGTCGCCTCGGCGTTCACGGCGGCCGAGGTGCGCTCGATCGTCGAGCGCTCGCGCACCGAGGGGCTGCTCGAGGACGACGAGGGCCTCATCTCGGGCGCGATCGAGTTCTCCGACAAGTCCGCGGGTCAGGTCATGACACCGCTCGACACGCTCGTGACGGTCCCGCCCGACGTGACCCCCGAGCAGTTCGAGCGGCTCGTGTCGCACCACGGCTTCTCGCGGTACCCCGTGCTCGTGCCCGCCGACGACGGCGGTCCGGGCCGCCTGAGCGGTTACCTGCACCTCAAGGACGTGCTGTACGCCGAGGGGCCCGAGCGGGAGGCGCCCGTGCCCGCGTGGCGGGTGCGCCCGTTCGCGGTCGTGGACCCGGGGGACGAGGTCGAGCAGGTGCTTGCCGCGATGCAGCGCACGGGCTCGCACCTGGCCCGCGTGGACGGCCCCGGAGGCCCGGTGGGAATCGTTTTTCTCGAGGACATCCTCGAGGAGCTCGTGGGTGAGGTGCGCGACGCGATGCAGCGTCGTGCAGGCCGCTGACCTGCGGCGATGCCCCCGGGTGGCCCTCGGTGATCTCGGTCACGCGGCACGGCAAAGCGCGCATAGCGGGCGCGCGTGGTCCCATCCTTCGAACGAGGGGCTTGGACCCGGTCCCACGTTCCGTTATGGTTCTGTGACAGTTCCCCCGGAGGCCCCTTGAGACCGGCCCCGAGGGTGCCGATGTAGTACGGGAAGCGATCCGCGCAGGGGACTGAGGACCGGGAGGTGACGTGTCGCCGTTTCGCGCACGATTCGTCCCGGCAGACCCCTCCCCGGAGCCTTCGGAAGCATCTTCCCCCGCAATGTCGCGGCGCGCACGCCGAGAGGCTGAGGCCGCGTCCCGCGGCAGGCGAAAGAGTCGCTCCGCGGGGGGCCTGCGCCCCCTGATCGCCCGCGGCGCCGTGCTCGGTGCGCTCGTCGCGGTGACGATCGTCGCACCGTCGACGGGCCTCGTGCTCCCGGGCAACGGGACGATCGTGGCCGGTGGCACGCAGGCGACCTACGCGCCCGGTGAGCTACCGACCGTGATCGACGCGCTCGCGGCGGTCCCCGCCTCGGACCGGGTGCCCGACCTGCTCGCC
>JAJUHG010000074.1 GCA_029267995.1 Micrococcales bacterium | reverse complement strand
GTTGCGGTGGCGGGACCGCAGCGGCGGGTCGGGGCGCGCTCTGCGCGCTCCCGGGCGGGACGATGCGGCCCGGCGAGGCGAACAGCGGGCGGGGCTCGTGAGGGTCGGTCACCTGGGAGGGCCTCCGGTCAGGATCGACCAGCCGCGCGTGACCCGAGCGGCGAGGTCGACGTCGTAGTCGTCCGCGGGGAAGTGTCCCACGAGCTCGGCGACACGGTGCGAGGGCAGGTCCGTCACGATCTCGACGACGTCCTCGCCGGACTGCCACACGGCGTGCCACGGCTCGGTCGCGAGCACGTAGCGCGGGGCTCCGAGAACCTCGACGGGGTCGAGGTGGGCGACGCTCGCAGGGTCGAGCCTGCCGGGCTGGACGACGAGCACGACGTGGCCGCCCTGGCCCGCGAGCTCGACGACGCTGCCCCGGCCCTCCGCGACGGTACGGTGCGCGGTCACGGTGAAGACGCCGTCGTCGGCGATCGTCGACCCGCCGAGCGCAGCAGGGACCGCGAGCGCCGTGCCGGGGGCCTCGGCGACCGCGCCGAGGGTCGTCAGGGCACCCGAGTCGGTGAAGAGCGGTCCGGCCTCGCGCGGGGACCCCGCGACGAAGAGGCATGCCGCGAGGGCCGAGGCGCCGACGACCGAGCCGAGGCCGACCCAGGCGGCCGCGTGCCGCGAGCGGTGCGGCCGGGCGCGGTCGACGGGGAGCGGTTCGTCGCAGATCGTGCGCAGCCGCGCGGCGAGGTCCGCGCCGACCGACTCGCACTCGGCCTCCGCGAGGATCCGGCGGGCCTCGCGCTCCGCGGCGAGCTCGGCCGCGCACGGTCGGCACACCGCGACGTGCTCGAGCACCTTCTCGGTCGTCGCGGGCGAGAGCTGCCCGTCGGCGAGCGCGGTGAGCAGGTACCCGAGGTGCGCCACGTCAGCCGACCTCGACCGTCTGGGCGCGGTGGGCGAGCGCGGCACGCAGCTGGGCGCGCGCCCGGTGGATGCGCGAGCGCACGGTGCCCATCTTGATGCCGAGCGTCGCGGCGATCTCCTCGTAGCTCAGGCCCTCGATGTCGCACAGCACGACCGCGGCGCGGTACTCGGGGCTCAGCGCGTCGAGCGCGGCCTGCACGTCGTAGTCGAGGTTCGCGTGCTCGAAGCCCCGCTCGGGGTTGCCGCGCCCGCTCGGGGCGACGAGGCGTGCGCCGTCGTCCTCGCCGAGCGCCTCGAAGCGGATGCGACTCTTGCGCCGCGCCGAGTCGAGGAAGAGGTTCGTCGTGATGCGGTGCAACCACCCCTCGAAGGTCCCCGGCTGGTACTGCGACAGGGAGCGGAACACCCGCACGAAGGTCTCCTGCGTGAGGTCCTCCGCGTCGTGCCGGTTGCCCGTGAGGCGGTACGCGAGCCGGTAGACGCGCGGGGAGTGCTCCTCGACGATCTGCTCCCACGAGGGCGCGGTCCACGTCGGGGCGTCGAAGTCGGCGTGCGTCACGTCCGGTCCCCTCCCGCGATGTCCATGGTCCCATCGTGACCGAGCTTGCTGACAGTTTCCTGGGCGCACCCGTCCAACGAGCCGGACCCGCGCGGTGTTCCCGCACCCCGCGCGCGCGACGAGTCCGATCCGAGCAGGCGCACCGCGCGCCCGCGACGAGACGGAGCCGACCATCGACAAGACCCCGAGCTGGCACTACGCCGAGGAGTTCCTCGCCGAGGACGACGTGCTGCTGCGTGCCCGCGAACGTGCCGACCAGCTCGGCTGCGTCCCCGTCATGCCCGGCGCAGGGGCGGTCCTTGCCGTGCTCGCCGCGGCGCTACGTGCGCGCGCCGTGGTCGAGATCGGCACGGGTGCTGGGGTGAGCGGCCTCTACCTGTTGCGCGCGATGGCCGACGACGGCGTCCTGACGTCGATCGACGTCGAGGTCGAGCACCAGCGTGCGGCCCGCGAGGCGTTCACCGAGGAAGGCGTCAGGCCGACCCGGACGCGCCTCATCGCAGGCCGCGCGCTCGACGTCCTCCCGCGCCTCACGGACGGGGCCTACGACCTCGTGCTCGTGGACGCCGACAAGGAGCAGACTCCCCAGTACGTCGAGGAGGCGCTGCGTCTGCTGCGCCCCGGCGGGGTGCTCGCGATCGACAACGCCCTGTGGCACGACCGGGTCGCCGACCCCGCCCGCCGGGACGCGGCGACGACGACGATGCGTGACGTCGGCCGGCATCTCGCCGAGGACGAGCGCGTGGTCCCTGCCCTGCTCCCGAGCGGCGACGGCCTGCTCGTGGGTGTGCGCCGCTAGGAGACGACCGAGGTCAACGCCTCACCGAGCTCGCCAGCCTCGTCCGGGGTGAGCTCGACGACGAGCCGGCCACCGCCCTCGAGAGGGACACGCATGACGATGCCGCGGCCTTCCTTCGTCACCTCGAGCGGCCCGTCCCCGGTCCTCGGCTTCATCGCGGCCATGTGTGTGCTCCTTCAGCTCGCTGAACTCTGCGCCCCATTCTAGTTCACGCCCCCGACCCGCAGGTCGGGACGTGCTCAGACGAGGCCGCGGACGGCTCGCGACGGCGGCAGGTCGCCCCGGATCGCAGCGACCATGTCGAGCACCCGGCGCGTCGCGACGACGTCGTGCGCGCGAAACACCCCAGCCCCGTGCCACGCCGCGACGGCCGTCGCGGCAAGCGTCCCCTCGAGTCGTTCGTCGACGTCGAGTCCGAGCGTCTCGCCCACGAAGTCCTTGCGCGACAGCGCCATGAGGACCGGGAAACCGAGGTCCACGAGGCGGCCGGTCGCGCGCACGAGCTCAAGAGAGTGCCACGTGTTCTTGCCGAAGTCGTGCGTCGGGTCCACGAGCACCGCCGCGGGGTCCACACCGAGCCTGACGGCCCGCTCGGCACCTCGTGCGAGCTCGGCGAGCACGTGCTCGCTCACCCCGCCCGGGTAGCTCACGCGCAGGGGGTCGGTGCGCGGCCGGGCACCGCCCGTGTGCGACACGACGAGACCGACCCCTTCGTCGGCCGCGACCTGCGCAAGCCCGGGGTCGTGACCGGCCCACGTGTCGTTGAGCAGGTCGGCTCCCGCGCGCACGGCCTCGCGCGCGACCTGCGAGCGCCACGTGTCGACGCTCACGAGCACCTCGGGGAACCTCTCGCGCACCGTCGCGACGAAGGGCACGACGCGCGCGACCTCGTCCTCGACCGCGACGCGTGGCCCGCGGCCCGCCCGCACGCCCCCGACGTCGACGATCTGAGCACCGCCCGCGACCGCGCGCTCGCCGGCCGCGAGCGCGGCGCCGTCGTCGGCGAACCGTGCCGCGGCGTAGAAGGAGTCCTCGGTGCGGTTCACGATCGCCATGACGATGCCGCGACGCAGGTCGAGCTCGCGGCCGCGCAGGCGCAGCACGCGGGCGGGCGCTCGCTCGACCACGGGCCTAGCCCCCGGCCTCCTCGGCGCCCGCCTCGGCGGCCTCCCGCTGAGCCTCGGCGGCGTGCTGCGCGGCCTCCTCCTCGGCCCTGCGCAGCTCCGCGCCGCGCGCGACGACATGCTCGACCGCGGCCTCGGCGTCGTCGACGACGTGGATGAGGTCGAGGTCGTTCGGCGAGATCATGCCGGTCCCCGCGACCGTCTCTCGCATCCAGTCGAGCAGGCCGCCCCAGAACGCCGAGCCCACGAGCACGACGGGGAACTCGGTGATCTTGTGCGTCTGGACGAGGGTCAGCGCCTCGAAGGTCTCGTCGAGGGTCCCGAAGCCGCCGGGCAGGATGATGAAACCCTGGGCGTACTTGACGAACATCGTCTTGCGGGCGAAGAAGTAACGGAAGTTCACCCCGAGCTCGACGTAGGAGTTCATGCCCTGCTCGAAGGGCAGCTCGATCCCGAGCCCGACCGACAGACCGCCCGCCTCGGCCGCGCCCTTGTTCCCCGCCTCCATGATCCCGGGGCCACCACCGGTGATGACGGCGTAGCCGGCCTCGACGAGCTTGCGCGCGATCTCGACGCCGAGCTCGTAGTTCGGCTCGCCGGGCTTCGTGCGCGCCGAGCCGAAGACGCTCACCGCGGGGCCGACCTCGGCGAGCGCGCCGAACCCCTCGACGAACTCGCTCTGGATGCGCATGACGCGCCACGGGTCGGCGTGCAGCCAGTCGGTGTCGCCGTGCTGGCGCAAGAGCCGCTGGTCGCTCGTCGTCTCGGGCACCTGCGTGCCGCGCAGCAGGACGGGCCCCTTGCGGTAGCCGTTGGGCTGGTTCCTCACGCTCTCCTCCTTCGTGGCCGGCTCGAGCCTACGGTGCGAGCCATGCGCGCAGGGTCTCGCGGGACTCGCGGATCTGACGGCTCGGGCAGCGCTCCTCGTCGTGGTGCGCGAGCGAGGGGTCGCCCGGCCCGAAGTTGACCGCGGGGATGCCGAGCTCGGCGAAGCGCGCGACGTCGGTCCAGCCGTACTTGGGAGCCGGCTCACGGCCCGTCTCGGCGAGCGCGGCCGCGACGAACTGCGCCGCGGCAGGGTGGTCGAGCCCGGGCCGGGCGCCTGCGGCCCCGTCCGTGACGACGACGTCGAACCCTGCGAACACCTCGCGCACGTGCGCCTCGGCCTGCGCGAGCGAGAGCGAGGGTGCGAAGCGATAGTTGACGGTGACCGTGCACGAGTCGGGGATGACGTTGTTCGCGATCCCGCCCTCGATGCGCACCGCGTTGAGCCCCTCGCGGTACGCAAGGCCGTCGACCTCGCGGGTCGCGGGCTCGTACGCCGCGAGCCGGGCAAGCACCTCGGCCGCGCCGTGGATCGCGTTGACGCCGAGCCACCCGCGCCCCGAGTGCGCCGCGCGGCCCGTCGTGCGGACCTCGGCGCGCAGCGTCCCGTTGCACCCGCCCTCGACCGTCCCGTCGCTCGGCTCGGCGAGCACCGCGAAGTCGGCCTCGAGCCACTCGGGACGGTTCCGGGCGATGCGGCCGAGGCCGTTGAGCGCGGCGTCGACCTCCTCGTGGTCGTAGAAGACCCACGTCACGTCGTGCCGGGGCGCGTCGAGCTCGGCCGCGAGCGAGAGCATGACGGCGACCCCGCTCTTCATGTCGACCGTGCCCCGGCCCCACAGGACCTCGTCGGCTCCCTCGCCCGTGCGCCACGTCGGCAGGTTCCCCGCGACCGGGACCGTGTCGAGGTGCCCCGCGACGACGACGCGCGTGGGCCGCCCGAGCCGGGTCCGGGCGAGGACCGCGTCCTGGTCGCGCAGCACCTCGAGGTGCGGCTCGCGGCGCAGCGCGGCCTCGACCAGGTCGGCGAGCGCACGCTCCTCGCCGCTCACGGAGGGGACGTCGCACACCGCGGCCGCGAGGTCGACGACGTCGGTGCGCAGGTCGAGCTCGGCCATGCCCGGCAATCTACCTGCGTACCGACCGGTAGCAGGCGAGCCGTCTACCCTCGTGCGCATGAGTTCTCGTTCTGCTTGGGGCTTCGGTCTCGCGACGACCACGCCCGCCGGTGAGGTCCTGGACACCTGGTTCCCCGCCCCCGCCCTGAGCGCTCCCCCGGCCGGGGCGACCGCCCCCGAGCCGCTCGCGGCCCTCGCTCGCGACGACGATGCGCGCGGGGTCCGCACCGAGGTCGTGCGCGTCGAGATCGACCTCGACGCACCGCCCGCCTCGACCCCCGACGCCTACCTGCGCCTGCACCTGCTCTCCCACCGTCTCGTCGCCCCGCACGGGCTCAACCTCGAGGGGATCTTCGGCGCGCTGCCGAACGTCGTGTGGACCGACGCGGGGCCGTGCGCGGTCGAAGGCTTCGAGGACACCCGTCTGCGGCTGCGCGCCGCGCTCGGACGCGCCGTGACGGTCTACGGGATCGACAAGTTCCCCCGCATGGTCGACTACGTCGTGCCGACCGGGGTGCGCATCGCCGACGCCGACCGCGTCCGCCTGGGGGCGCACCTCGCACCGGGCACGACCGTGATGCACGAGGGCTTCGTGAACTTCAACGCCGGGACGCTCGGCACCTCGATGGTCGAAGGGCGAGTCTCGGCGGGCGTCGTCGTCGGGGACGGCTCGGACGTCGGCGGGGGCGCCTCGATCATGGGCACCCTCTCGGGCGGCGGGACCGAGGTCGTCTCGGTCGGTGAGCGCTGCCTGCTCGGCGCGAACTCGGGCCTGGGCATCCCGCTCGGCAACGACTGCGTCGTCGAGGCGGGCCTGTACGTGACCGCGAGCTCGAAGGTCACGCTCGTCGGCCTGCAGGGCGCCGACGGCGCCGACCTGAGCGGCCAGGTCGTCAAGGCGCGCGAGCTCGCGGGCGCCGACGGCGTGCTGTTCCGACGCAACTCCGTCACGGGCGCGATCGAAGCGGTCGCCCGCAGCGGGAGCGGGGTGCGCCTCAACGCGGACCTGCACGCGAACTGACGCCCCTGCCCCGCGTGCCGCTCACCCGCGCACGCCCGGGCGTCGTACCGTCGGGGCCGTGGTTCGTGCGCTCGTCCGTGGTCTCGTGGGGACGCTCGTCGTGCTCGGGATCGGGGCCGTGGGCGTCGTCGGCGTCGTGACCTTCCTGCGCTCGCTCGACGCCGAGCCGCGCGCCGCCGAGCGGTGCACCGCGACGCTCGACGGGGTGCGCCACCCCCTCACGCACGAGCAGGCCGACACCGCCGCGCTCCTCGCGGGCAGCGTCCTCCGGCGCGGCATGCCTGCGCGCGCCGCGACGATCGCGATCGCGACCGCGACCCAGGAGTCCTCGCTGCGCAACATCGAGCACGGGGACCGCGACTCCCTCGGGCTGTTCCAGCAGCGCCCCTCGCAAGGCTGGGGCACACCCGAGCAGATCATGGACCCCGTCTACGCGACGCACACCTTCCTCGACGCGCTCGAGCAGGTCCCGGGCTACGAGTCGATGGCGATCACCGAGGCGGCCCAGACCGTCCAGCGCTCGGCCTTCCCCGACGCGTACGGCCAGCACGAGCAGCTGTCCCGCGCGTGGGCGTCCGCGCTCACGGGCCACTCGCCGCGCTCCGTGACGTGCGTCGTGCACGAGGTTCCGTCCGGCGACGCCGAGGCCGTCCTCGCCCGGCTCGAACGAGACCTCGGCGACCTCGACGCGCGCGTCGTCGAGGGCGGCGCCGTCGTCGAGCTCGACGCGGGTCGTCTCGCGGGCCGCGGCGGAGAGGGGGTCCCGCGCCTCGCGTGGGCCGTCGCCCAGTGGTCCGTCGCGCTCGCACCGACGCTCGGGCTCACCGAGGTCGCGCTCGCCGAGGAACGTTGGACGCCCACCGACGCGTGGACCGCGGCCGACGACGCGCTCCCGGAGGGCCGCGTGCGGCTCGTCCTGCGCTGAGCTCAGCGCAGCGGCACGAAGCGGTACTCCCCGACCGTGCGCGTGCGTACCTGATCGTCGTCGCGGTCGACCACCACGAGACGCCGCCGCACGGGGATCACCATGCGCCCGCCCGGGGCAAGCTGGTCGACGAGCTCGGCTGGCAGCTCGCTCGCCTCGGCCGAGACGAGGATGCGTGCGAAGGGGGCCGCCTCGGGCCGCCCGAGCACTCCCGGCCGCGCCTGCTCGATGCGTGCCCGCGCGACGTCGATCCCGTGCTCGGCAGCGCGGGCGAGGTTGGCGCGACCTCGCTCGACGAGCTCGGGAACGATCTCGACCCCGAGCACCTCACCGTGCGGCGCGGTGAGCTCGGCGAGCAAGGCGGTCGTCCACGCCGAGCCCGAGCCGACGTCGAGCACACGGTCCCCCGGCTGCGGGTCGAGGTGCGTCAGGAGGTGCGCGACCGTGGTCGGCTGCGAGCACGTCGCCCCGTGCCCGATCGACAAGGGCGCGTCCCAGTCCGCGAGCGGCACGACGGCGCGCGGCAAGAACCACGCACGCTCGACGCGCGCGATCGCCTCGGTGACACGGGCGGGGACGGTGACCACGTCACCATCCTCGCCCCCAGCGCCGCACCGCGCAGGGACGAGAAGGTCAGCGCTCGTCGAGCGGCACGTAAGGGCGCTCGGTCGCGCCCGTGTAGACCTGGCGCGGGCGGCCGATCTTCGTCGCGGGGTCGAGCATCATCTCGCGCCACTGCGCGATCCACCCGGGCATGCGCCCGAGCGCGAACAGCGGCGTGAACATCGACTCGGAGAAGCCCATCGCCTTGTAGATCAGGCCCGTGTAGAAGTCGACGTTCGGGTAGAGCTTGCGCGAGATGAAGTACTCGTCGTTGAGGGCGATCTCCTCGAGGCCGCGCGCGATCTCGAGCAGCTCGTCGCTCGTGCCGAGCGCCTCGAGCACCGCATCCGCGCTCGCCTTGACGATCGCGGCGCGCGGGTCGTAGTTCTTGTAGACCCGGTGGCCGAAGCCCATGAGGCGCACGCCGTTGGCCTTGTTCTTGACCTTGGCCATGAACGCCGAGGGGTCCCCGCCGTCAGCCTGGATCTGCGAGAGCATCGCGAGCACGGCCTCGTTCGCCCCGCCGTGCAGCGGGCCGGACAGGGCGTTGATCCCTGCCGCGACCGAGGCGTACAGGTTGGCGTGCGCCGAGCCGACGACGCGCACGGTCGAGGTCGAGCAGTTCTGCTCGTGGTCGGCGTGCAGGATGAGCAGCTTGTCGAGCGCGCGGACCACGACCGGGTCGGCCTCGTACTTCTCGTACGGGGCCGCGAAGGTCATGCGCAGGAAGTCCTCGACGTAGCCGCGCGAGTAGTCGGGATAGAGCAGCGGCTCCCCCGTCTGCGTGCGGTGCAGGTAGGACGTGATCGTGCGGACCTTGGCGAGGATGAGCACGGTCGCGAGCTCGACGGCCTCGGGGTCGAAGGGGTCGAGCGACTCGGGGTAGAACGTCGCGAGCGCGTTGACCGCCGAGGACAGCACCGCCATCGGGTGCGCACCGGTCGGGAAGGTCCCCATGAAGGTGCGGAAGTTCTCGTGCACGAGGGTGTGCCGATTGATGCGCTCGGCGAATGCCTCGAACTCGTCCTTCGACGGCAGCTCACCGTGGATGAGCAGGTACGCGACCTCGAGGAAGGACGACTCCTCGGCGAGCTGCTCGATCGGGTAGCCCCGGTAGCGCAGGATGCCCTCGTCACCATCGATGAAGGTGATCTTCGACTCGCAGGACGCGGTGTTCATGAAGCCCGGGTCGAGCGTCGTCAGCCCCGTCTGGCTCAGGAGCGACGAGACGACGAACCCGCTCGAACCCTCCGTCGCCTGGACGGTGGGCAGCTCGAGAGTCGTGCCGTCCGCGGTCAGCGTGACCGACGTCGGTGCCTGCCTCATGGTGCGCGGCCTCCCTGGTAGTCCGTGGCGGGACGCCCCGCCGTCATTGGCTCACACGACGGTACCTGCGGCCCCGGCGACGTGACGAATTCGTGACCGCCAAACAGGGGACAACGGGCCGTGATACCCGTCACAGGTCACGCTCCGAGCAGGCGTTGCGCTGCCTCGCGGACCGCGACGTCGTGGGCCGTGAGCGCAACCCGCACGTGCTGCGAGGGTCCCCGGGTGTAGAAGGACCCGGGCGCGACGAGGATCCCGAGGCGCGCGAGGTCGGCGACCGTCTCGAGCGCGTCCTGGCCACCCGCAGGACGCACCCACAGGTACAGGCCGGCCTCCGAGCCGTCGACCGTGTACCCCGCGCCCTCGAAGGCCTCGGCGAGCAGCTCACGGCGCACGGCGTACCGCTCGCGCTGCTCGGCGACGTGCGCATCGTCACCGAGAGCGACCGTCATCGCGGCCTGCACGGGGCGGGGAAGCATCATGCCCGCGTGCTTGCGGGCCTCGAGCAGGCGGCGCACGACGGCGCCGTCGCCCGCGACGAACGCGGCCCGGTAGCCCGCGAGGTTCGACCTCTTCGACAGCGAGTACACCGCGAGCACCCCGCTCGGGTCGCCTCCCGTGACCCGCGGGTCGAGCACGCTCGGGACGCCGTCGGCGACCCAGCGCGGCGCCCACGGCAGCTCGGCGTAGCACTCGTCGCTCACGACGAGCGCGCCGGCCTCGCGGGCCGCTGCGACGATCGCGGCGAGCTCGTCGACCGAGTGCACGTGACCGTCGGGGTTGCCCGGGGAGTTGAGCCACACGAGACGCACGTCCCGGCGCTCGCGCAGGGCCACCAGGCCGCCGTCGTCGACCGGGACACCTTCGGCGCCCGCGAGGACCGCGCCGACGTCGTAGGTCGGGTACGCGACGTGCGGGAAGACGACGGCGTCGCCCGGGCCGAGGCCGAGCCACGAGGGCAGGGTCGCGACGAGCTCCTTCGAGCCGACCGTCGGCAGGACCGCGTCGGGGTCGAGGCCCGGGACGCCGCGCGTGCGCGCGAACCACTCGACGACGGCCTCGCGCAGCTCGGGCGTGCCGTGCGTCGTGGGGTAACCGGGGCTGTCGGCCGCCGCGACGAGCGCCTCGCGCACGACGGCGGGCGTCGGGTCCACGGGCGTGCCGACCGAGAGGTCGACGAGACCGCCGGGGTGCTCACGCGCCTGCGCCGCGAAGGGGGCGAGGGAGTCCCAGGGAAAGTCCGGCAACGCGCCGGTGTCGAGTCCCATCCGGCTCGGCTACTGGGGGTCCTGCGGGGGCAGCGCCGCGACGATCGGGTGGTCCTTGTCGATCAGGC
>JAJUHG010000073.1 GCA_029267995.1 Micrococcales bacterium | reverse complement strand
TCGACCTGCCACTCGCTCGCGTCCGCGGGGACCACGTCGAGGTGCCCGTGCACGACGAGGGCAGGACGGTCGCGGACCGCACCGGGGATGCGCACGACGACGTTCGCTCGGGTCGGCTCGCTCTCGATCGTCTCAGGCTCGAGCCCGACCTCGCGCAACGCCGCGACGACGTACTCCGCAGCGTCACGCTCCCCCGGCCCCGTGCCGTCGCCGGGGTTCGAGGTGTCGATCCTCAGCAGGTCGCGACAGAGCCGGGCGACCTCGTCCTCGGCCCGCACCGATCAGCGCCCGCGCAGCGCCGCCACGGCACGGGCCAGTCGACGCTTGGCCCCGGCGGCGCGCGAGCGCTTCACGGGGACACTCGACGCTGCTGCGGCGGGCGCTGCCGGTGCCGGTGCCGCAGGCTTCTGCGAGTGCCGACGCATCGCGTCGTACACGGCGTACGCGACCTGGGCCGCCGACGCCGTCGAGACCTGGTCCGGCGCCGCGACGTCCTCGGCGTACCGGTCGAGGTCGACCAAGAGGTCTGCCGGGTCTCCGACGAGCCGCCCCTCGAAGTTGTCGAGGAACTCGATCCAGCGCTCGACCTCGTCGTTCGCCCGCTTCGCGACGCCACGGGAGATGTCCGCCTTGCGGCCGACCAGCCACGCCGATCCCGGCTCGCGGAACTCGCGGAAGTCGCGCTTCCGGATGATCTTGAACCACTCCTCGCGGGTGCCCCCACCCCCGAAGAACTGTGCGTTGAACTCCCGGATGACCTCGAGCTCGGCGAACGGGAAGGACTCGTTGGCGAGCCCTTCGTGCTTGAGCGTCCCACGCGGCACCCCGAGGAGGTCCTCGAACGCGTGATAGGCGAGGTCGTGGTTGCGCGGGTCGAGGATCACGACGCTGATGTTCTCCTCGCCGACGACCTGCGCCCAGGTCGTGATGAGCTGGTCGAGGCCGTATCGGCCCCAGAAGTAGTCGTTCGTGAAGCGCCCGTCCGCGTCGCGGTCGAAGATCCCTGCGACGTAGTCGTCGAGCGTCTGGGCCGAGCCGCGGCGCACTCGCTGCTGCCAGATCGACGGGATCATCCGCGCGAGCGGGCGCATCGTGATGACGACGTGCGCAGAGCCGCCGATGTCGTCGACGATCCTGCGAGCCCGCTCGACGTTCGCGTACGAGAGCCCCTCGCTCGAGAGCACCGTGATGCGCGCCGTGCTCTCGCGGACCTCGGCCGAGAGCTGGGTCCACTTCTTGAGCGCCGCCGGGGTGAACTCGACCCCCAGGTCCGGGCGCGCGATCGCGGTCGCCGGAGCGCGCGAGTGGCGCGTGCGGCCCGCGTAGGCGATCCCGTACTCCGCGAGCTCGGCTCGCGCGGCGTGCATCGCGGCCTGGACCGAGGTTGTCGCTGTCTTGGGCGGCCCGATGTGAAGGACCCGAGTCCCATCGGCAAGCGGCTCGCTGCGTCCCATGTATCCCCTCGTGCGGTGCTCCAAGCGAGAGCGCCCCGCCCCACGTGAAGCGCGGGGCGGGGCGCTCGATTCGCATTCTCTACGTGTCCGGAGGGGGACTTGAACCCCCACGCCCGATAAAGGGCACTAGCACCTCAAGCTAGCGCGTCTGCCATTCCGCCACCCGGACAAGGTGTGTCGCGATCAGCTCGCGGCGAGAAATCTATCACGGAGTGGCGGGGGAGTTTCCACCCCGGCACGCTGGCACACTGAGGCGTAGGCCACATCGGGAGGGTCAGCGATGAGCGAGCAGGATCGGCGGGCCCCCGCCGCGGCCCGGCGGGTCGCGGGCGGGCGACGCAACCCCTCGGTCGCAGGGGCCGAGCACGACGCACCGCGCTGGCTGCGTCTCGCGGCAGGGTGGTCGTGGCGCATCCTCGTGGTGAGCGCCGCGATCGTCCTCGTGTTCTACGCGACCTCACGGGTCCAGCTGCTGTTCATCGTCGTGTTCCTCGCGCTCGTGTTCACCGCGGTGCTGCACCCGCTCGTCGAGCTCTTCGCGAAGGTCATGCCACGCTTCGCCGCGACCGCGCTCGCCCTCGTCTCGGCGATCCTCGTGCTCGGCGGGCTCATCACGTACATCACCGTCTCGGTCGTCGGCCAATGGCCCGACCTCGCCGACCAGTTCAGCTCGGGGATCGACGACATCATCGCGTTCCTCGAGAACGGTCCCCTGCCCTGGACGATCACCTCGGCGGACATCGACGAATGGTGGCAGACCGCGCTGCGCTGGCTCCAGGACAACTCCGCGACGATCGCCTCGAACGCTGCCTCCCAGCTCGGCTCGGTCGCGATCGTGTTCATGGTCCTCGCGCTCGCGACCTTCTGCACCGTGTTCTTCCTCGCCCGCGGGGCGACGATGTGGCACTGGTTCCTCAACCAGCTCCCGAGCAGCGTGCGCCAGACGTGGCACACCGCGGGTGGGATCGGGTGGTACACCTTCTCGGGCTTCGCGCGCGGGACGGTCATCATCGCGTTCTGCAACGCGATCCTTGCCGGGATCATCCTCGCGGTCCTCCAGGTGCCGCTCGTCGCGCCGCTCGCCGTCCTCGTGTTCATCGGCACGTTCATCCCGCTGTTCGGCGCACCGGCCGCGATGATCATCGCAATGATCGTCGCCTTCGCGGCCGAGGGCCCTGTCGTCGCGGCGCTCGTCGGCATCGGGATCGCCCTCATCGGCCAGCTCGAGGGGCACGTGCTCCAGCCGCTCATCATGGGCAAGCAGGTCTCGCTGCACCCCGTCGTCGTCGCGCTCGTCGTCACGGGCGGGACGCTCATCGCGGGGATCCTCGGCGCCGTCGTCGCCCTCCCGCTCGTCGCGGTCGCGTGGGCCGTGTTCGCGAAGCTGCGCACGCTCGACCCACCGACCGACCCGGACGAGCTCGAGGACTTCGACCCGAGCGAGATCTCGAGCCTCGACGAGCAGGCCCGGCTCGCACGCGATGCCGAGGCGAAGGACGACGCGGAACCCGCGGAGACGTGATCGCTCGGCACGTGCGACGCGCGTCGGCCGTGGGCGCTCTTCTCGTGCTCGCCGGGTGCGCCGCGAGTCCCTCGCCCGCGTACGAGGTCACGGCCGTCGAGTGTGCGTCCGCAGCGGTCCCACGGCCCGACGACGAGGCGTTCACGCCCCTCGGCGACGAGATCCTCACGATGACGGGATGGAGCCACACCTCCCCCGCCGAGACCTCGCTCGCGCTCGAGCACACGCGCTACGGCCTGCGGCGCAGCGCGTTCCTGCCCGACCCCACGTGCGCGGACCGCAGCACGCTCGAGATCGTGCTCGTCAAGCGGCTCGTCGACTGGGACCGTCAGCACGTGAACGGTCTCGAGGCAACCTGGCCCACCCGCTCGGTGCGCTTCTCGGACGTCACGGACGTCACGCTCGTGCTGCGCCTGCTCCCCGGCCTGTCCTCGATACCCGGGCCTGAGGCCCTCGCGGAGCACTTCGCCGGGGTGCTCGAGCCCGAGCAGGTGCACGAGCTCGACGGCGGCAAGGTCAACCTCGAGCTGACCTTGTTCGGCGAGCCCGCGAACGCCGAGCGTCCGTTCCTCAACGCGGGCACGATCATCGAGATCGACCCCGACGCCCATCCCGACGGGTGGGTCCGCGTCACGGTCCCGCTCGAGGCGTTCGAGGCGTACACCGAGGTCGCCTACCAGCGCTCACCGAGCTCGCTCGAGGAGCACCCGGGGCTGTTCGTGCGCGGCCTGCGGGTCAACCCCGAGTCGGCGAGCGGACGCACCCTGCGCCACGTCCAGCTCGACGACTTCGAACCGGGCGCGACGCCCGAGCTGTTCAAGGAGATGGCCCTCCAGCTCGCTCTCGTCGAGGTCGGGCACGCCCCGGCGAGCGGCTGAGAGCACCGCGGGCCACCCGCCCGATATCCGCATGACGGGCAGAGGTGACCCTGCGAGCATGACCCGATGCGAGTGACCACCTCCGACGACGTCGTGATGCTGTCCCCTCCGACCTTCGCCGACCTCGACGCGATCACGCGCGCGTGCCAGGACCCCGAGGTCGCCCGATGGACGACCGTGCCCTCGCCGTACGCTCCCGAGCACGCCCGCGGTTTCGTCACGCGCGTGACCGAGGCCTGGGCGCTGCTGCGCTCGAACCCGACCGAGGAGCTACGCGTCGAGGCGACGTGGGCCGTCCGCGCGAGCGGCACGAACACCCTGATCGGCATGGTCGGGCTGGGCCTCGAGGGTGAACGCTCGGCCGAGCTCGGCTACTGGCTCGCCCCCGAGGCGCGCGGTCGGGGCGTGATGTCCCGGGCGGTGCGCCTCGCGCTCGAGGTGGGCTTCGCCGACGACGGCCTCGACCTCGAACGCATCGCGTGGACGGCCTTCGTGGGCAACTGGGCCTCGTGGGCGGTCGCGTGGCGCAACGGCTTCCGCTTCGAGGGGCAGGTGCGTCGGCACACGCCCCAGCGGGGGGTGCGCCGCGACGCCTGGATCGCGACGCTCCTGCGCGAGGACCCTCGTGAGCCCGCCGCGCCGTGGCCCGGGACCCACCTGGTCGCACCCGAGCCGCAGGACGGGTGAGGATAGGGACGTGACACACGACGACGCACTCGACCCCACCAACCCCTTCGCCGCGCCCTCGACGCTCCCCTACGGGTTGCCGGACCATGCGGCGATCCGCACCGAGCACTACCTGCCCGCGATCCGCGCGGGCCTGGCGGAACAGCTCGCCGAGATCGAGCAGATCGCCACGGCGAACCAGGACGTGACCGTCGAGAACTTCCTCGACGCGTGGGAGCGCTCGGGTCGCCTTGCGCACCGCGCGGTGACGGCCTTCTACAACCAGGTCTCGGCACACTCGAGCCCTGAGCTCGACGAGATCGAGGAGCAGGTCGCCCCGATGCTCGCGGCCCACCACGACGCGATCTACCTCGACGAGCGCCTCTACGCGCGGGGCAAGGCGCTCGCCGCGCGCGCCGAGCGCGGCGAGGTCACGCTTGCGGACGACCAGGCGTGGCTCCTCACGACGATCCTCGAGGACTTCGAGCGTTCGGGAGTCGCGCTCGAGCCGGCCGACAAGGAGCGCCTGCGAGCCCTCAACGCCGAGATCTCCTCCCTCGAGTCCCAGTTCGGGCGCACGCTGCTCGCCGAGCAGAACGCCTCGGCCGTGCTCGTCGAGGACGTCACCGAGCTCGACGGGCTGCCCGAGGACGCGATCGCGGCTGCCCGGCAGGCCGCCGCCGACCGCGGGCACGCCTCGGGGTACCTCATCGAGCTCCAGCTGCCCACGCAGCAGGAGGTCCTCTCCTCGCTGCGCAACCGTGAGCTGCGCCGCCGGGTCTTCGAGGCCTCGGTGCGCCGCGGAGGGTGCGGGGGCGAGCACGACACGCGCCAGATCGTGCTGCGCCTCGCCCGGCTGCGGGCCGAGCACGCGCGCCTCCTGGGCTTCGAGCACCACGCGGACTACGTCGCGCAGGACTCGACGGCCCGCACCGCGAACGCGGTCGCGCAGATGCTCGAGCGGCTCGCGCCCGCGGCGGTCGCGAACGCTCGCCGCGACGCCGAGGTCCTCCAGGCCGCGCTCGAGGAGGACCACCCGGGCGAGCGTCTCGCGCCGTGGGACTGGGAGTTCTACAGCGAGAAGGTGCGCCGCGAACGTTTCGAGGTCGACGACGCCGCGCTGCGCCCCTACCTCGAGCTCGAGCGGGTCCTGCACGACGGCGTCTTCGCGGCTGCGACGGGGCTGTACGGCATCACCTTCACCGAGCGTCCCGATCTGCCCGCCTACCACGAGGACGCGCGCGTCTTCGAGGTCCACGACGCGGACGGCTCGGACCTCGGGCTGTTCGTGCTCGACGTCTTCACGCGCGCGGCCAAGCGCGGTGGGGCGTGGATGAACAACCTCGTCGACCAGTCCCACCTGCTCGGCGAGGCACCCGTCGTGGTCAACAACCTCAACGTCCCCAAGCCCCCGCCCGGGCAGCCCGCGCTCCTCGCGTGGGACGAGGTCATCACCTTGTTCCACGAGTTCGGCCACGCGCTGCACGGCCTGCTCTCCGACGTGCGCTACCCCTCGCAGTCGGGCACCGAGGTGCCTCGCGACTTCGTCGAGTACCCCTCGCAGGTCAACGAGATGTGGGCGTGGCACCCCGAGATCCTCGCGGCGTACGCGGTGCACCACGCGACGGGCGAGCCGATCCCGGCCGAGTGGGTCGAGCGCAAGCTCGCCTCGCGGCAGTGGGGCGAGGGACAGCGCACGACCGAGTACCTCGCCGCGGCGATCCTCGACCAGGCGTGGCACCGCCTCGCACCCGAAGAGGTCCCGAGCGACGTCGAGGAGGTCGAGGCCTTCGAGGCGGCCGCGCTCGAGCGCGCCGGGATCGCCTTCGAGCTCGTCCCGCCGCGGTACCGCACGACCTACTTCAACCACGCCTTCGGCGGCGGGTACTCCGCGGCCTACTACTCCTACGTGTGGTCCGAGGTGCTCGACGCGGACACGGTCGAGTGGTTCGAGGAGAACGGCGGGCTCGACCGACGCAACGGCGACCGGTTCCGCGAGGTCCTGCTCTCCCGCGGTGGCTCGCGCGACCCGATGGCCTCGTTCGCCGAGCTGCGCGGGCGCGAGCCGCGCATCGAGCCGCTGCTCGCGCGGCGTGGTCTCGACGCGGCCTGATCACTGGAAGTCGCGCGAGCGGGAGGTGACGGGCAGCGCGAGCGCCGTGAGGTGCTCGGCGACGAGGTTCGTCGCCCCGTCACCCCGCTCGAGCAGGCCACGCACGACGAGCGCCTGCGCGCTGCGCGCGACCGTGCGGAACCTCGCCCACAGACCCGGTGAGCACACGACGTTGAGCAGCCCGGTCTCGTCCTCGAGCGACAAGAACGTCACCCCCTGCGCGGTCCCGGGCCGCTGCCGGTGCGTCACGACCCCCGCGACGCTCACGCGGCGTCCGGGCTCGTGCTCGAACGTCTCGCTGACTCGCAGGACCCCTGCGGCCTCGAGCCCCGCGCGCACGAACTGAGTCGGGTAGGACTCGGGCGACACGCCCGTGGCCCACACGTCCGCGACCGAGGTCTCGAGCTCGTCCATGCCCGGCAAGGTCGGCGCCTCGACCCCGACCGAGACGCCCGGGAGGGTGTCGGGTCCCTCCTGGGCGAGCGCACCCGCGGCCCACAGCGCCTCGCGGCGGGCGACAGGTCCGTGCTCGCCCGCCTCGCGCAGCGCCCCGGCCGTCGCAAGCGCCTCGAGCTGGGTCGTGCTGAGCCGGACGCGCCGCACGAGGGCGCGCAGCGAGGTGAACCGCCCACCACGCTCGCGCTCGGCGACGATGCGCTCGGCGAGGCGCTCGCCGATCCCGCGCACCTCGGCAAGACCGAGCCGCACCGCAAGCGTCAGGTCGGGGTGGGCGAGGGCGTCGTCCTCTCGCGCCCCGTGCCCTCCTACGGACTGCGGGGCGCCGTCGTCGGCGGGCAGCCGCTCGACGCCCGCCCGCACGCCCGAGGACTGCACGCACGGGCGCAGCACCGTGACCCCGCGCCGGCGCGCGTCCGCGACGAGGGACTGCGGGGAGTAGAACCCCATCGGCTGGGCGGCGAGCAGACCCGCGTAGAAGGCCGCCGGGTGGTGGACCTTGAGCCACGCGCTCGCATAGACGAGGTAGGCGAAGGAGAAGGCGTGCGACTCGGGGAAACCGAAGTCCGCGAAACCCTTGAGCTTGGCGTAGATCTCCTCGGCGACCTCGCCCGTGATGCCGTGCCGGGCCATGCCCTCCATGAGCCGGGTGCGCAGGGCAGCCATGCGCTCGGCCGAGCGCTTCGAGCCCATCGCGCGCCGCAGCTGGTCGGCCTCGGCGGGCGTGAAGTCCGCGACGTCGATCGCCATCTGCATGAGCTGCTCCTGGAACAGCGGGACCCCGTAGGTCTTGGCGAGCGAGCGCTCGAGGCGCGGGTGCAGGTAGGTCACGGGCTGCCGGCCGAGCCGGCGCTCGATGTAGGGGTGCACCGAGTTGCCCTGGATCGGGCCGGGGCGGATGAGGGCGACCTCGACGACGATGTCGTAGAAGTTCTCGGGCCTCAGGCGCGGCAGGGTCGCCATCTGGGCGCGGGACTCGACCTGGAACACCCCGACCGTGTCAGCCGCCTGGAGCAGCGCGTAGACGGCCGGGTCCTCCTGCGGCAGGGAGTGCAGCTCGAGCTCGACACCCTCGTGCTCGCGCACGAGCTCGAAGCCGATCCGCAGCGCGGTGAGCATGCCCAGGCCCAACAGGTCGAACTTCACCAGGCCCGCGTCGGCGCAGTCGTCCTTGTCCCACTGCAGCACGGTGCGGCCGGGCATCGTGGCCCACTCGACGGGGCAGACGTCGATGACGGGACCCGCGCACAGCACCATGCCGCCGGAGTGGATGCCGAGGTGGCGCGGCAGCCGCAGCATCTGCTCGGCCATGTCGACGACGTGGGCGGGGATGTCGTCGGTGTCGCCGTCGGCGGCGGCGTCGACCTCGGCGCTGGGCGTCCAGGGCCCGTCGCGGCGCAGCCGCTCCTGCTCGCTGAGCCGCTCGGTGGCCGGTGGCCGCGCTGTCCGGGTGGGGCGCAGGCTCCCCCACCGCTCGATGCCCTTGGACCAGGCGTCCTGCTGACCGGTGTCGTACCCGAACGCCTTGGCGGCGTCCCGGACGGCGGAGCGGGGCCGGTAGGAGATGACGTTGGCGACCTGGGCGGCGTGGCTGCGGCCGTACCGGTCGTAGACGAACTGGATGACCTCCTCCCGACGGCGTGACTCGATGTCGATGTCAATGTCCGGGTAGCCGGCGCGCCCCTCGGAGAGGAACCGCTCGAACAGCAGCCGGTGCTGCACGGCGTCGACGGCGGTGATGCCGAGCGCGTAGCAGACCGCGGAGTTCGCGGCGCTGCCGCGGCCCTGGCAGAGGATGCCGCTGCGGCGGCAGAAGTCGACGATCTCGTGGACGATGAGGAAGTAGCCGGGGAAGCCGAGCCGTTCGATGACGCCCAGCTCGTGCTCGATCATCGCGTAGGCGCCGGGGACCCGCTCGGCCTCGCGCGGCCCGTAGCGCTCGCGCGCACCGACCTCCGTGAGGTGCCGCAGCCAGCTGGCCTCGGTGTGCCCCTCGGGGATCGGGTGCGGCGGCAGGTCGGGCGCGACGAGCTGCAGGTCGAAGGCGCACTCCTGGGCGATCTCCACGCTGGTGGTCAGCGCGTGCGGGTGGCGCCGGTGCACGTGCGCCATCTCCAGCGGCGAGCGGATGTGCGCGGCGACGGGGGGCAGCCAGCCGTCGAGCTCGTCGAGGCTGCTGCGGGCGCGGACCGCCGCGAGGGTGTCGGCGAGCGGCTGGTGACGCGGTGCCGCGCAGTGGACGTTGCCAGTGGCGACCACCCGCACCCGGGCCGCGTGGGCGAGGTCGACGAGCACCTCGCAGCGGGCGGCGTCGAGCGGGGCACCACGGTCGGTGATCTCGACCGCCACGTTGCGGCGACCGAACATCTCGACCAGTCGCTCCAGCTCGGCCCGCGCGGCGGGGACGTCCCACGCGCCCGGCGTCGGCTCCAGCGCGCGCCGGACGGCGCCCTTGCGACACCCGGTGAGGATCGTCCAGTGGTCGCCACCGGGTCCGCCGGCGTGCTCGGCGAGCTCCTCGAGCCGGTAGTCCGCCTCGCCCTTGCGCCCGGTCGCGAGGTGCGCGGTGGCGATCGCGCGCGAGAGGCGCTTGTACCCCTCGGCCCCGCGGGCGAGCACGAGCAGGTGCTCGCCCGCAGGGTCGGGCATCCCGGTGGGCCGCATCGGGGAGTCGAGGCTGAGCTCGGCGCCGAACACGCTCGGCAGCCCCAGGCCGCGTGCCGCCTCGGCGAAGCGCACGACGCCGTAGAGCCCGTCGTGGTCGGTGAGCGCGAGCCCGGACAGACCCCGGCCGACCGCCTCCACCACGAGCTCCTCGGGCTGGCTGGCGCCGTCGAGGAAGCTGAACGCCGAGTGCGCGTGCAGCTCGGCGTACCCGGGGGTGGTCATGCCGCCCGCCAGCGGGAGAGCACCTCGGCGAGCACGGCCTCCGACGGCGAGGGCTCGGGGTCGGGGGCGGCTCGCAGGTGCAGCCCCACCGCGGGTCTGTCCCCCGCACCCGGGCCCGGCGCCCCTCGCGCGAGCCGACCGCCCGGCAGAGCGGGCGCGTCGCCGACGTAGCGGTGACCGGTGGGGGTCCGGGTGACCACCCGGTGCGTCGCGCCCGGGCCCGTCTGCGCCGCGGCCGACCACCCGGGCGCCTGCTTGGCGTAGTTGTGCGCCTCGCACAGCGCCTGCAGGTTGTCGTGACGGGTGGCACCGCCCTCGGCGACCGCGGTGACGTGGTCGACGTGCCGTGCCGGGGCGTCGCACCACGGCATCCGGCACGAACCGCCGTCGCGCAGGCGGACCAGGTCGGCCAGCCCGGGCGGCACCGCTCGCGAGCGCGCGTCCATCCCGACCAGCGCCCCGCTGCGCGGAGCCCGGTACAGACGTCGTACGAACGCTCTCGCCGCGCCTCGGTCACCCTCTGCACCTGGCCCGCGTCGCCCGCCGGCCTCGCCGGCCGCACGTGCGGCGGCGTCGGCGGCGTCGGCGACGATCCGTCGTGCGACATCGGCCGGGACCGGCCCGTACCCGGGCAGCCACCCGGGCTCGTCGCCGCCGTGGAACAAGGTCGTGTCGGTCATGACGAGATCGACGAGCACGCCGGGCAGGGCACCCTCCTCGGCGCCGGTGACACGCGCGACCAGCGCATCGGCCATCACCTGGCCGCGCGAGCGCTCGTCACCAGCCGCGCGTGCGGCGGCGGCCCGCTGGGTGAGCGCGCGGTAGGCGGCCACGCCCTCGGCGACCGGCAGCAGCGCGG
>JAJUHG010000072.1 GCA_029267995.1 Micrococcales bacterium | reverse complement strand
GAGGCGATCCAGCTCACGCTCGTGTTCAACCCCGGGGCAGCGCTCTCGTTCGGCACGGGCATGACGTGGCTCCTGACGCTCGTCGCGGTCGGGGTGACCGTCGTCGTCGTGCGATCGGCCCGCAAGCTCGGCTCGCGCGGCTGGACCCTTGCGTTCGGGCTCCTGCTCGGGGGTGCGCTCGGCAACCTCTACGACCGCTTCTTCCGCGACCCAGGCTTCGCCCGCGGGCACGTCGTGGACTTCATCGACTGGTTCGGCTGGTTCGTCGGCAACGTCGCGGACATCGCGATCGTGGTCGCCGCGGGGCTCATCATGCTGCTGAGCATCCTCGGCATCCGCCTCGACGGCTCGCGCGAGCACGCGCACGCCTCTCCCGAGCCCTCGCACGACGAGGCGCCGGGGCCCGGCAAGCCCGCGCCCGACGACGTCCCCGTGGTCCAGGACGCCCCCGACGTCGCCCCGGGGCCGGGAGCACGGTCGGAGGACCCGCGGGCGTGAAGCAGCTGCCTGTTCCCGACGGTCTTGCCGGAGAGCGCGTCGACGCGGGTCTCGCGCGGGTGCTCGGCATCTCGCGGACGCGCGCGGCCGAGCTCGCGAGCGCGGGCAAGGTCCTGCTCGACGGCGTCCCCGCAGGCAAGTCCGAGCGCCTCGTCGCGGGAGCGTGGCTCGAGGTCGACCTCGACGAGGCGCCTGCGCCCCTCGCCTCGCCCGAGCCCGTGCCCGGGATGCGCATCGTGCACGACGACGAGCACGTCGTCGTCGTCGACAAGCCCGTGGGCGTCGCGGCGCACCCTTCTCCGGGGTGGACGGGGCCGACCGTGGTCGGCGCGCTCGCCGCTGCCGGCTACCGGATCTCGACCTCGGGAGCCGCCGAGCGCCAAGGGGTCGTCCACCGGCTCGACGTCGGGACCTCGGGGCTCATGGCGGTCGCGAAGAGCGAGCACGCCTACACGGTCCTCAAGCGCGCGTTCCGCGAGCGCACGGTCGACAAGATCTACCACGCGGTCGTCCAGGGGCACCCCGAGCCGACCGTCGGCACGATCGACGCACCGATCGGGCGCCACCCGAGCGCGGACTACAAGTTCGCGGTCGTCGCGGACGGCAAGCCGAGCATCACGCACTACGAGGTGCTCGAGATGTTCCCCGCGGCCTCGCTCGTCGAGATCCACCTCGAGACGGGGCGCACCCACCAGATCCGGGTGCACTTCGCGGCCCTGCGCCACCCGTGCGCAGGTGACACGACGTACGGCGCGGACCCGACCCTCGCGGCCCGGCTCGGGCTGCGCAGGCAGTGGCTGCACGCGATGCGGCTCGCGTTCGACCACCCCGGGACGGGCGAGCGGCTCGAGCTCGAGAGCAGCTACCCCGAGGACCTCGCCAGCGCGCTCGACCTGCTGCGCGAGGCACGCTGAGACGGCTCGCCCGTGTGGGGGTGCTCACCCCCGCGCGACCCGCCGCCGCCCCTGTCGGGGCCGTCGGTGTTCCGGCCTACACTCGTGGCCATGGCTAGCCCTGGAGGATCAGACTTCGTCCACCTCCACGTGCACACCGAGTACTCGATGCTCGACGGTGCGGCTCGCCTCGACGACCTGTTCGGCGAGGCGCAGCGACTCGGGCAGACGGCCATGGCCACGACCGACCACGGGTACCTGTTCGGCGCGTTCGACTTCTGGAAGAAGGCACGCTCGTACGGCATCAAGCCGATCATCGGGGTCGAGGCCTACGTCACGCCCGGGACGAGCCGGCACGACAAGACCCGGGTGCGCTGGGGCGAGGACCACCAGCGGGCCGACGACGTCTCGGCAGGGGGCGCCTACACGCACCTGACACTGTGGGCGCGCACGACCGCGGGGATGCACAACCTCTTCCGGGCGAGCTCGCTCGCGTCGCTCGAGGGGCAGATGGGCAAGTGGCCGCGCATGGACCGCGAGCTTCTCGCGACGTACTCCGAGGGGCTCATCGCCTCGACCGGGTGCCCCTCGGGGGAGGTCCAGACGCGCCTGCGCCTCGGCCAGTACGACGAGGCGCTGCGCGCGGCGGGCGAGCTCCAGGACATCTTCGGCAAGGAGTTCTTCTACGTCGAGCTCATGGACCACGAGCTCGAGATCGAGCGGCGCACGCGCGAGGACCTGCTGCGCCTCGCGAAGCAGCTCGACGCCCCGCTGCTTGCGACGAACGACCTGCACTACGTGCGCCGCGAGGACGCGAGCTCGCAAGAGGCGCTGCTGTCGATCAACTCGGGCACGACGCTGACCGACCCCGACCGCTTCAAGTTCGACGGCGACGGGTACTACGTCAAGTCCGCGGCCGAGATGCGTCGGCTCTTCGCGGACCTGCCCGAGGCGTGCGACAACACCCTGCTCGTCGCCGAGCAGTGCGAGGTCGAGTTCCGCACGACGGCCGAGGGTGCGAACTTCATGCCCCGCTTCGACGTCCCGCCGGGCGAGGACGAGCAGTCCTGGTTCGTCAAGGAGGTCGAGCGCGGGCTGCACCGGCGCTACCCGGACGGGATCCCCGCCGACGTGCGCCGGCAGGCCGACTACGAGACGGGCGTCATCTGCGAGCTCGGTTTCGCGGGGTACTTCCTCGTGGTCGCCGACTTCATCGCGTGGGCGCGCTCGCAGGGGATCCGGGTCGGTCCGGGCCGCGGCAGCGCGGCCGGTTCGATGGCGTCCTACGCGCTCGGGATCACCGACCTCGACCCGCTCGAGCACGGGCTCATCTTCGAGCGCTTCCTCAACCCCGAGCGCGTGTCCTGGCCCGACGTCGACGTCGACTTCGACGAGCGTCGGCGCGGAGAGGTCATCCGGTACGTCACGGAGAAGTACGGCGAGGACCGGGTCGCACAGATCGTGACCTTCGGCACGATCAAGGCCAAGCAGGCCCTCAAGGACTCGAGCCGGCTGCTCGGCTTCCCCTTCGCGATGGGTGAGAAGCTCACGAAGGCGATGCCGCCGGCCGTGATGGGCAACGAGATCTCCCTCTCGGGGATCTTCGACCCCGCGGACAAGCGCTACAACGAGGCCGCCGAGTTCCGCGCCCTGCACGAGTCCGACCCTGACGCCCAGCGCGTCGTCGAGCTCGCGCGCGGCATCGAGGGCCTCAAGCGGCAGTGGGGCGTGCACGCCGCGGGCGTGATCATGTCGAGCGAGCCGCTCATCGACATCATCCCGATCATGCGTCGCCCCCAGGACGGCGCGATCATCACGCAGTTCGACCAGCCGACCTCCGAGTCGCTCGGGCTGCTCAAGATGGACTTCCTGGGCCTGCGCAACCTCACCGTGCTCGACGACGCGCTCGAGAACATCGTCGCGAACGGCAAGGAGCCCGTCGTCCTCGAGGACCTGCCCCTCGACGACAAGCCCACCTACGAGCTGCTCTCGCGCGGCGACACGCTCGGGGTCTTCCAGCTCGACGGCGGGCCCATGCGGTCCCTGCTGCGCCAGCTGCGCCCCGACAACTTCGAGGACATCTCCGCGGTCATCGCGCTGTACCGCCCGGGCCCGATGGGCGTGAACTCGCACATCAACTACGCCCTGCGCAAGAACGGCCAGCAGGAGGTCAAGCCGATCCACAGCGAGCTCGCCGAGCCGCTCAAGGAGGTCCTCGACGAGACGTACGGCCTGATCATCTACCAGGAGCAGGTGCAGAAGGCGGCTCAGGTCCTCGCGGGCTACACGCTCGGTCAGGCCGACCTGCTGCGCCGTGCGATGGGCAAGAAGAAGAAGGAGATCCTCGACCAGGAGTTCGTCCCGTTCCAGGCCGGCTGCCGCGAACGGGGCTACTCCGACGCGGCGATCCAGGCCGTGTGGGACGTGCTCGTGCCGTTCGCGGGCTACGCGTTCAACAAGGCGCACTCCGCGGCGTACGGGATGGTCTCGTACTGGACGGCCTACCTCAAGGCCAACTACCCGACCGAGTACATGGCGGCGCTGCTCACCTCGGTGCGCGACGACAAGGACAAGTCCGCGCTCTACCTCGCCGAGTGCCGGCACATGGGCATCACGGTCCTCCCGCCGGACGTGAACTCCTCGGTCGGCAACTTCGCGGCGGTCGGGGAGGACATCCGCTTCGGCCTCGGTGCGGTGCGCAACGTCGGGGCGAACGTCGTCGTCGAGATCGTCCGCGCACGCGAGGAGAAGGGCGAGTTCACGGACTTCACCGACTTCCTCGACAAGGTGCCCGCTGTCGTGTGCAACAAGCGCACGATCGAGTCCCTCGTCAAGGCCGGGGCGTTCGACTCGCTCGGGCACACCCGGCGCGCGCTCATGCTCGTGCACGAGCAGGCCGTCGACTCGGTCGTCGGGGTCAAGCGCAAGGAGGCTGAGGGCCAGTTCGACCTCTTCGCGGACCTCGGGGGCACGGGCGACGACGGCCTCGCGGGCGGGGTGAGCGTCGAGGTCCCCGACGTGCCGGACTGGGACAAGAAGCAGCTGCTCGCCTTCGAGCGCGAGATGCTCGGCCTCTACGTGTCCGACCACCCTCTCTCTGGGCTCGAGCACGTGCTCGCGCAGGCGGCCGACGTGTCGGTCGCGAACCTGCTCGCCGACGAGCCACCCCGGCCCGAGGGCTCGCAGGTGAGCGTCGCGGGTCTCGTCTCGACGGTCGAGCGCCGGTTCTCCAAGGCCGGGAACCCGTGGGCGAAGATCACGCTCGAGGACATGAGCGGTGCGGTCGAGGTGCTGTTCTTCGGCGAGGTGTACCAGACGTACTCCGCGATGCTCATCGAGGACCAGGTCGCCGTCGTGCGCGGGCGCGTGCGCAAGCGCGACGACTCGATCGAGCTCCAGGCGGTCGAGGTGTCGATCCCCGACACCTCGCTCGCGCCGGACCAGCCCGTCATGGTCCAGGTGCCCGAGGCCCGCTGCACCCCGCACGTGCTCGAGCAGCTCCGCGAGGTCCTCGTGACCCACCCGGGCGGCACCGAGGTCCAGGTCAAGGTGACCTCGCCGGGGCGTGCGACCGTCCTGCGCCTGCAGGACTCCTTGCGCGTGCAACGCTCGAGCGCGTTGTTCGGCGACCTCAAGGCGCTGCTCGGCCCCGGGTGCCTCGTGTGAGCGGGGTCGAGCTCACCGAGCCCCAGCTCGACTTCGTCCGGGCGCGCCACCTTGCGACCCTCACGACGCTGCGGCCCGACGGCACGCCCCACGTCGTGCCGGTCGCGTTCACGTGGGACGTCGCACGCGGGCTCGCTCGGGTCACGACGCACCGCGGCTCGGTCAAGGTGCGCAACGCGACCGGGGGAGTGCGCGCGGCGCTGTGCCAGGTCGAGGGCTTCCGGTGGCTCACGCTCGAGGGCACGGCCCGCGTGAGCGAGGAGCACGACGAGATCGCCCGCGCCGTCGCCGCGTACGCCGAGCGTTACCGCGAGCTCGAGCCGAACCCCGAGCGGGTCGTGCTCCTGCTCGAGGTCGACCGGGTCATGGGCTCGGTGCGCTGAGCACCGGCTCAGGCGACGACGAAGCTCAGCTCGCCGGTCGGCAGCGACACCGTCACGACGTCGCCGCGCACGAGCTGGCGGCCGCGCCGCGACTCGGGCTCGCCGCCCACGCGCACCGCATCGTCCTCGAGCAGCCAGCGGGTGTCCGAGCCGGAGTCGACGACCCCGGCGAGCTTGAGGAACTGGCCGAGCCGGATGGGTTCGGCGCGGACGGGCACAGGTTCGGCAGTCATGCCTCGATCGTGCCAGGGATCGCACCGGGCCACCGCCTGCGCGCGGGCGGACCGGGGGGCGGAACGTCCGGGGAAGCGCGGGGGCGCGGCACCTAGAATCGAGGCCGTGATCTCCCGCACGGACCTGCGTGGTCGTACCCTGTCCCGCCGCGAGCTGCTCGCTGCCCTCCCGCGTGCCGAGGTCGACGTCGAGGCCGCGACGGCCTCGGTCGCCCCGATCCTCGCCGACGTGCGCGCGCGTGGCGCCGAGGCGCTGCGCGAGCTCGCCGAGCGCTTCGACGGGGTGCGCCCCGAGCACCTGCGCGTGCCCGCCGAGCAGGTCGCTGCCGCGGTCGACGCGCTCGACCCCGTGGTGCGCGAGGCGCTCGAGGAGACCATCCGCCGGGTGCGTGCGGTGCACGCCGCACAGCGCCCGCAGGACTTCACGGTCGAGCTCGCGCCCGGGGCGCAGGTGCGCCAGCGGTGGGTCCCCGTGCGTCGCGTGGGCCTCTACGTGCCCGGCGGCCTCGCGGTGTACCCCTCGAGCGTCGTGATGAACGTCGTGGCCGCGCAGGAGGCCGGGGTCCGTTCCCTCGCCGTCGCGTCCCCGCCGCAGCGGGACAACGGCGGCCTGCCGGACCCGGTCGTGCTCGCGACGTGCGCGTTGCTCGGGGTCGAGGAGGTGTTCGCGGTCGGGGGCGCCCAGGCGGTCGGCATGCTCGCCTTCGGCGTCGACGAGGGCGGCGCCGTGCTGTGCGAGCCGGTCGACGTCGTCACGGGACCGGGCAACGTGTACGTCGCCGCGGCCAAGCGCCTCGTGCGCGGCGTGGTCGGGATCGACGCCGAGGCGGGACCGACCGAGATCGCGATCCTCGCCGACGCGAGCGCCGACCCGGTGCACGTCGCGGCCGACCTGATCTCGCAGGCCGAGCACGACCCGCTCGCGGCCTCGGTCCTCGTGACCGACTCGCTCGAGCTCGCGGACGCGGTCGAGACCGAGCTTGCCCGACGCGTCCCCGGGACCAAGCACGCCGAGCGTGTGCGCACGGCTCTGTCGGGGCCGCAGAGCGCGATCGTGCTCGTGGACGACGTCGAGGCGGGCCTCGCGGTCGTCGACGCGTACGCGGCCGAGCACCTCGAGATCCAGACCGAGCGTGCCGCAGAGCTCGCCGAGCGGGTCACCTCGGCCGGGGCGATCTTCGTCGGGCCGTTCTCCCCGGTCTCGCTCGGTGACTACATGTCCGGGTCGAACCACGTCCTGCCGACGGGTGGGTGCGCGCACTTCGCGAGCGGGCTCGGCGTGCACTCCTTCGTCAAGGCGGTCCAGGTCGTCGAGTACGACCGGGCTGCGCTCGGCGAGCTCGCGGACCGGATCGTCGCTCTCGCGGACGCCGAGGACCTCCCCGCGCACGGCGAGGCCGTGCGCGCGCGCTTCGACGCCTGAGGTCGCCCCGCCCCGAGCGGGGTCAGCCGATGGCGAGGACGAAGGGGTGGACGCTCGCGGCGCCGGCGTGCCGCACGAGCCGGGCCGCGACGGTGAGCGTCCACCCCGAGTCGGTGCGGTCGTCGACGAGGAGCACGTGGGATCCCTCGAGACTCTCGTGCGGCACGAGGTCGAGGCGTCGCGCGACGCCCGCGAGCCGCTGCGCAGAGTTCACGTCGTGGCGGGCGGGATCGCCGCGCACCTCGAGGCGCGCGAGGATCGGGACTCCCAGGTGCCGCGCGAGCCCCGTCGCGAGGTGCTCGAGGAGCGCGGGGCGCGTCGCGGAGCCGACGAGCGCGATCCCGGTCACCTCGGGCGACCACGCGTCGAGGGTCTCGAGCACCGGTCGGCGCAGCGCCGCGGGAAGCTCGCCCGGGTCCTCGGGCGTCGCGAACAGCTCGCGCAGGACGCCGCCCCAGCCGAGCGAGTCGAGCCGGCCGACCGCACGTCCGGGGGCCGCCTGCTCCTCGGGCGGGATCCTTCCGCTCAGTGCGAGCCCGAGGGTCGACATCCCGGTGGGCCACTGCCGCCTCGCGGCGATCTCGACGCCCGGGACCGCGAGTCGGTCGCGGGCCGCCTCGATCGCGTCCGTGCCCGGGACGAGGCTCGGCGCCGACCCGCCGCAACGGTCGCACCGCCCGCACCGCCAGTCGTCGTCGAGCCCGGGGTCGTCGAGCGCGCGGCGCAGGAAGGCGAGGCGGCAGCCCTCGGTGCGCTCGTACTCGAGCATCGCGGCCTGCTCGGCGCGCCGCGCCTCCTCGACTCGCTCGTAGCGTGCGGCGTCGTAGGACCAGCCCGCGCCGGTCGCCTGCCAACCGCCCTGGACGCGACGCACCGCGCCGTCGACGTCGAGGACCTTGAGCATCGCCTCGAGGCGGCTGCGCCGCAGGTCGACGAAGGTCTCGAGCCGCGCGGTCGAGAGCGTCCCGTGCTCGTCGAGCGCGGCGAGCACGGCGCGCACCTGCGCCTCGGCAGGGAAGGACTGCGCGGCGAACCAGTCCCAGATCTGCGCGTCCTGCGCACCTGGCAGCAGCACGACCTCGGCGCGCTCGGTCGCCCGGCCCGCTCTGCCGACCTGCTGGTAGTACGCGATCGGCGAGGACGGCGCGCCGAGGTGCACGACGAAGGCGAGGTCGGGCTTGTCGAACCCCATGCCGAGCGCCGAGGTCGCGACGAGCGCCTTGACGCGGTTCTCGAGCAGGTCGGCCTCAGCGGCCGCGCGCTCTGCCGGGTCCGTCTGCCCGGTGTAGGCGCGCACCTCGAGCCCTTCGGCCCGCAGGTGCTCGGCGACCTGCTCGGCCATCGCGACCGTGAGGCAGTAGACGATCCCTGAACCGTCGAGGCGCGGCAGGTTCGTCGCGAGCCACGCGAGGCGCGCGGAGTGGTCGGGCAGGCGCTCGACCGACAGGTGCAGGCTCTCGCGGTCGAGCGGGCCGCGCAGGACCGTGACCTCGGCGAGCGAGGCGGCGTCGTCGTCGTCGTGCGTGAGCGCGAGCTGCTCGGCGACGTCCCGGGTCACCCGGGCGTTCGCGGTCGCGGTCGTCGCGAGCACGGGGATGCCCCTGGGGAGCTCGGCGAGCAGGGTGCGGATGCGGCGGTAGTCGGGTCGGAAGTCGTGCCCCCAGTCCGAGATGCAGTGCGCCTCGTCGACCACGAGGAGGCCGGTGCTCGCGGCGAGGCGGGGGAGCACCTCGTCGCGGAACGCGGGGTTGTTGAGGCGTTCGGGGGAGACGAGCAGGACGTCGACCTCGCCCGCGGCGACCCGGGCGTGCACCTCGTCCCACTGCGTGACGTTCGCCGAGTTGATCGTCTCGGCGCGGATGCCCGCACGCTGTGCTGCGGCGACCTGGTTGCGCATGAGCGCGAGCAGGGGCGAGACGATCACGGTCGGGCCCGACGGCGGGCCCGCGGCGCCCGAGCGCAGGAGCGCGGTCGCGACGAAGTACACCGCAGACTTGCCCCAACCCGTGCGCTGGACGACGAGCGCCCGGCGGCGCTGCGCGACGAGCGCCTCGATCGCGGTCCACTGGTCCCCGCGCAGCTGCGCGCCCGGGTCGGCGACGAGCGCGCGCAGCACCTCCTCGGCGCGTTCGCGAAGCCCGGGGCCGGCAGGCCCGGCGTGGTGATGGCCGTCGGCGTGGTGCGGCTCAGGGCGGCCGGTTTGGGCGTCGCTCATGCCTGGGCACTCTACGGACGCCCCCTGACGAGGATGCTCAGGCCATCGAGAGGACCACCCGGCCGTCGATCCCGCCGCGATCCATCTCGCCGAAGACCTCGTTGATCTCCTCGAGCCTGCGCACCGAGTACGTCGGGCTCACGAGTCCTCGCGCGAAGAAATCGAGCGCCTCGGCCATGTCACGTCGGGTCCCGACGATCGACCCGCGCACCGTGAGCCCGAGCAGGACCGTGGTGAAGATGTCGAGCGGGAAGGACTCGGGCGGCAGGCCCACGAGGGCCACCGTGCCGCCGCGCCGCAGCCCTGCGACGGCCTGCGGGAAGGCCTTGCCGTTGACCGCGGTCACGAGGGCGCCGTGCACACCGCCGCCCGTCGCGCGGGTGATCTCGCCGACCGCGTCGTGCTCGTCCGCGTTGACCGTGACCTCGGCGCCGTGCTGGCGGGCGAGAGCGAGCTTCGTCTCGTCGACGTCGATCGCGACGACCCGCATGCCCATCGCGACCGCGTACTGCACCGCGACGTGGCCCAGGCCCCCGATGCCCGAGACGAGCATCCACTGGCCCGGACGGGCCTCGGTGACCTTCAGCCCCTTGTAGACGGTGACCCCCGCGCACAGGATCGGTGCGGCGGCCGCAAGGTCGACGCCCGCGGGGATGACGGGGCAGAACCGGGCGTCGACGAGCATGTGGTCGCCGAACGACCCGTCGACCGAGTAGCCCGAGTTGCGCTGCGCGGGGCACAGGGTCTCCCAGCCGGACTCGCAGAACTCGCACGCCCCGCATGCCGAGGCGAGCCACGCGTTGCCGACCAGGTCGCCGACCCGCACGCGCTCGACGTGCTCGCCGACCGCGACGACGGTCCCGACCCCCTCGTGCCCCGGGACGAAGGGCAGCTCGGGCTTGACGGGCCAGTCCCCGCGCGCGGCGTGCAGGTCGGTGTGGCACACGCCGGTGTACTCGACCCGCACGAGGGCCTCGTGCGGCCCGGGCGCGGGAAGGGGGCGCTCGTCGATGCGCAGGGGCTCGGTGAACGAATGGACGACGGCGGCTCGCATCGTGCTCATGACGTCTCCTCGAGGCTGTCGAGCGCGCCGGTGTGACGCGCGTCTCACTCGCGAACCTAGGTGCGCCCAGGACCGGACGGATGGGACGAAGGTCGCGCGGGGGTCCGCGCGGTGGACCGGGCGAACCCCGGCGGCCCGTGCTGCCTAGGATTGGCCCGTGCCAGCCCTTCCCGTGCGTCCCGAGCTTGCCGGTGTCGAGCCCTACGGCGCCCCGCAGCTCGACGTGCCGGTGCTCCTCAACGTCAACGAGAACCCCTTTGCGCCCTCGGCCGCGGTCGTCGAGGAGATCGCGCGCCGCGTCGCCGAGGCCGCGCACGGCCTCAACCGCTACCCCGACCGGGAGTTCCTCGCGCTGCGCGCCGAGCTCGCGGGGTACCTCGCCCGCGAGTCGGGCGTCGAGCTCACGCCCGAGCAGGTGTGGGCCGCGAACGGCTCGAACGAGGTCATGCTGCACCTCTTGCAGGCCTTCGGGGGCCCCGGCCGCACAGCCCTGAGCTTCGCCCCGACCT
>JAJUHG010000071.1 GCA_029267995.1 Micrococcales bacterium | reverse complement strand
GGGGTGACCAGCTGGCGCAGCACGTACTGCAGGATCCCGCCGTTGCGGTAGTAGTCCGCCTCGCCCGGGGTGTCGATCCGCACGACCGCGTCGAAGGTCACGACCGAGCCGTCGTCCTTGCGGGCCGTGACCGTGACGGTGCGCGGCGTCGTGCCCTCGTTGAGCGCCGTGATGCCCGCGATGTCGAACACCTCGGTCCCGTCGAGCCCGAGCGAGTCGGCCGACTCGCCCTCGGGGAACTCGAGCGGTAGGACGCCCATCCCGATGAGGTTCGAGCGGTGGATGCGCTCGAAGGACTCGGTGATGACGGCCTTGACGCCGAGCAGCGCGGTGCCCTTCGCGGCCCAGTCGCGCGACGAGCCCGAGCCGTACTCCTTGCCGCCGAGCACGACGAGCGGGATGCCCGCCTTCGCGTAGTCCTGCGCCGCGTCGTAGATCGAGGCCTGCTCGCCCGTGAGGAAGTTGCGCGTGAATCCGCCCTCGACGCCCGGTACGAGCTGGTTGCGCAGCCGGATGTTGGCGAAGGTGCCACGGATCATGACCTCGTGGTTGCCGCGGCGCGAGCCGTAGGAGTTGAAGTCGCGTCGGTCGACCCCGCGCTCCGCGAGGTACTGGCCCGCGGGGCTGTCGGCCTTGATCGAGCCGGCCGGGGAGATGTGGTCGGTTGTGACCGAGTCGCCGAGCTTTGCGAGCACGCGCGCCCCCGAGATGTCCGTGACCGGCTCGGGCTTCAGGCCCATGCCCTCGAAGTACGGGGGCTTGCGCACGTAGGTCGACTCGGGGTCCCACTCGAAGACGTCGCCCGCGGGCGTCTCGAGCGACTGCCAGCGCTCGTCGCCCGTGAACACGTCGGCGTAGTCGGAGGTGAACATCTCGCGGTTGATCGAGGAGTCGATCGTCGCCTGGACCTCCTCGGCCGAGGGCCAGATGTCCCGCAGGAACACCGGGTTGCCGGCCTCGTCGCGGCCGAGCGGCTCGGTCTCGAAGTCGAAGTCCATCGTCCCGGCGATCGCGTAGGCGATCACGAGCGGGGGCGAGGCGAGGTAGTTCATCTTGACGTCGGGGTTGATGCGGCCCTCGAAGTTGCGGTTGCCCGAGAGGACCGAGACCACCGCGAGGTCGTGCGCGTTGACGACGCGCGAGACCTCCTCGGCGAGCGGGCCCGAGTTGCCGATGCACGTCGTGCAGCCGTAGCCCACGAGGTGGAAGCCGAGCTTCTCGAGGTAGGGCCACAGGCCCGCCTTCTCGTAGTAGTTCGTCACGACCTGCGAGCCGGGGGCCATCGAGGTCTTGACCCACGGCTTGGCGACGAGACCCTTCTCGACCGCCTTCTTCGCGAGCAGTCCCGCCGCGAGCATGACCGAGGGGTTCGAGGTGTTCGTGCACGAGGTGATCGACGCGATCGCCACGGCGCCGTGGAACAGCTCGTAGGGCTCACCCTCGGGCGGGGTGACGGTGTAGGTGCGCCCGCCCGGTACCGAGATCGCGGGCGAGTCCGACGCGGGGAAGGACTCCTTCTCCGCGGCGTCGACCCCGTTGAGCACGTCGGCGAAGTTCGGCAGGTCGTGCTGGAACATCTCCTTCGCACGCGAGAGCTCGATGCGGTCCTGGGGGCGCTTGGGGCCTGCGATCGAGGGGACCACGGTCGACAGGTCGAGCTCGAGGTACTCCGAGTAGACGGGCTCGACGTAGTCGGGCGAGCCCGGCGCGAGCCACATGCCCTGCTCCTTGGCGTACGCCTCGACGAGCGCGACCTGCTCCTCGCTGCGACCCGTGAGGCGCAGGGAGTCGAGCGTGACGTCGTCGATCGGGAAGATCGCCGCGGTCGAGCCGAACTCGGGGCTCATGTTGCCGATCGTCGCGCGGTTCGCGAGCGGGACCTGCGAGACGCCCTCGCCGTAGAACTCGACGAACTTGCCGACGACACCGTGCCGACGCAGCTGCTCGGTGATCGTCAGGACGACGTCGGTCGCCGTGACGCCCGTGGGGATCTCGCCCGAGAGCTTGAAGCCCACGACGCGCGGGATGAGCATCGAGACGGGCTGGCCGAGCATCGCGGCCTCGGCCTCGATCCCGCCGACGCCCCAGCCGAGCACACCGAGGCCGTTGACCATCGTCGTGTGCGAGTCGGTCCCGACGCACGTGTCGGGGTAGGCGCGCAGCGCGCCGTCGACCTCACGCGTCATGACGACGCGCGCGAGGTACTCGATGTTGACCTGGTGCACGATGCCGGTGCCCGGGGGGACGACCTTGAAGTCGTCGAAGGCCGTCTGGCCCCAGCGCAGGAACTGGTAGCGCTCGTGGTTGCGCTCGTACTCGATCTCGACGTTGCGCTCGAACGCGTCGCGGCGACCCGCGACGTCGATCTGGACCGAGTGGTCGATCACGAGCTCGGCGGGCGAGAGCGGGTTGATCCGCGTCGGGTCGCCCCCGAGGTCGGCCACGGCCTCGCGCATCGTCGCAAGGTCGACGACGCACGGCACACCGGTGAAGTCCTGCATGATCACGCGGCCGGGCGTGAACTGGATCTCGGTGCTCGGCTGGGCGTCAGGGTCCCACGCGGCGATCGCGCGCACGTGCTCGGCCGTCGTGTTCGCGCCGTCCTCGGTGCGCAGCAGGTTCTCGGCGAGGACCTTGAGCGAGAACGGGAGCCGCTCGGTCCCCGGCACGGCCGCCAGCCGGAAGATCTCGTAGGACTTCCCGCCGACCTCCAGCGTCCCCTTGGCCCCAAAGCTGTCCACACTCATCGCCGGCTCCTTCGACCTCGCCGATTATTTATCTTGATATCAAGATACATGCTACCCGATCGCACGGCGACGTCGCCGCCACCGTGAGGTGACGGCGACGTCGCGATCTGTCGATCCTAGTCCGTGCGCACCGATCCGACCGGCTAGAGGAGCGCGACGAGCGGGTTCTCGACGGCCTCGGTGAAGGCCGCGAGCCAGCGCGCCGCGAGCGCGCCGTCGACCGCGCGGTGGTCCGCCGAGAGCGTGCACCGCATCGTGCGCCCGACCTCGAGGTGGCCGTCGACGACGACGGGCGCCTCGACCGCAGCGCCGACCGCAAGGATCGTCGCCTGCGGCGGGTTGAGGATCGCGGCGAACTCGCGCGTGCCGTACATCCCGAGGTTGGACACGGTCGTCGAGCCGCCCTCGAGCTCCTCCTGGCGCAGGCGTCCCTCGCGGGCCCGCCCCGCGAGGTCCGCGACGGCGGCGCTCACCTCGGTCACGCTGAGCCGGTCGACCCCGCGCACGACGGGTGTGAGCAGACCGCCGTCCTCGGTCGCGACCGCGACCGCGATGTCGACGCCGTCGAAGCGGTGCATGCCCTCCTCGGTCCACGCGACGTTCGCCTCGGGGACCGCGCGGAAGGCCGCCGCGACGGCCTTGAGCACGAAGTCGTTGACCGAGAGCTTGCGCCGCGCCGAGCCCGCGTTCGCCTGCGCGCGCAGCTCGAGCAGCGCGTCGACCCGCGGCTCTGCCACGAGGTAGAAGTGCGGGACCTGCTGCTTGGACTCCGTGAGACGGCGCGCGATCGCCCGCCGCATGGGCGTGTGCGGGACAAGCTCGCCCACCGCCGCCGGCGCGGCCGGTGCCGACGCGGGGACAGGGGCGGCCGGAGCAGGCGCGGGAGCCTGCGCGAGGAACCGCTCGACGTCCCGGCGCACGATGCGCCCGCCGGGGCCCGAGCCCTCGAGGGCCTCGATCGGCACCCCGTTCTCCCGCGCGAGCTTGCGCGCGAGAGGGCTCGCGAAGACGCGAGCCCCGCGCGGTGCTTCTGCGGCCTCGGCAGGGGCGGGGCCGCTCGACGCGGGGCCGCTCGACGCCGACCCGCTCGACCCCGGGGCCTGCACCGCCTCGGCGGACGGGACCTCGGGCTCCTGGGCCGCGCCGTCGCCGTCCCCGAGGAGGGCTGCGAGGTCGTACTCCTCGCCCGCGCTCGCGGTGAGCACGGCGATCGGTGTGCCGACCGCGACGACCTTGCCCGGCTCGACGAGCCGCTTGGCGAGGACGCCCGACTCCTCGGCGTGCATCTCGACGACGGCCTTCTCGGTCTCGATCTCGGCGAGCACGTCGCCGACGGCGACCTCGCCGCCCTCGTCGACGACCCACGTCGCGATCGCGGCCTCGGTCGAGTTCGCCATGACCTCCGGCAGGCGGATGATGCTCGCCACCTCAACCACCGAACCCTTCGACGACGCGGCCGATGCCCTCGACGACCTCTTCCGTGCGGGCGTGCGCGGCACGCTCGAGCACCTTCGAGATGCTCGGCGAGGCCTCGCCGCCGTGCACGCGCTGGACGGGCTGGTCGAGCCAGTCGAAGAAGCGCCGCTGGATCTCGTCGGCGAGCCACCCGCCGTACGAGGTGCCGAGCGTGCCCTGCTCGACGATCAGCACGTTGTTGGTCTTGCGCACCGACTCCCCGATCGTGTCCCAGTCGATGCTCGCGCGGTCGAGCCAGCGCAGGTCGACCACCTCGGCGTCGACCCCGGTCTGCTCGACCGCCTCGAGGCTGTGCTGGACCATCGACAGGTAGGTCAGGATCGTCAGGTCCTCACCCGAGCGGCGGACCGCGGCCTTGCCGAGCTCGATGAAGTAGTCGAGGTCCTCGGCCGGGGCGAGGCCCGTGCTCGTGTAGAGGTCGACGTGCTCGAGCACGACGACGGGGTCGTCGAGGCGCAGCGCGGTGTTCATGAGCCCGACGTAGTCGAACGGCGTCGCGGGTGCGACGATCCGCAGGCCCGCTGATGTCGCGTAGATCCCCGCGGGGTCCATCGAGTGCTGCGAGCCGTACCCCGTGCCCGTCGCGACCTTCGAGCGCAGCACGAAGGGCACCTTGCTCTCGCCGCCGAACATGTGCCGGGCCTTGGCCACCTGGTTGAAGATCTGGTCGGCCGCGACCCACAGGAAGTCGGGATACATGAACTCCACGACGGGCTTGAAGCGCCCGTCGAGCGCCATCCCCCCGCCGAGCCCCGCGAAGGCGTTCTCGCTGATCGGCGTGCCGAGCACGCGGTCGGGGAAGGCGTCCTTGAGGCCCTTGGTCGCACCGTTGGTGCCGCCAGCGAGGCGGTGCACGTCCTCGCCGAGCACCACGACGGACTCGTCGGTCTCCATCCGCCGGCGCATGACGCCCGCGACCGCGTCGATGAACCGCGTCTCGACGAGCTCGCCGGAGAAGGTCGCCTCCTCCTCGGTGCGCAGGCCCTCGAGCTCGCTCGCGTCACCGCGGACGCCGACGTCGACGAAGGCAGGGTCCGGCCACAGGTCAGGCTTGATGCGCCGCGTCCCGGGCTTGCCGTCCGGGTCGTCCTCGACCATGAGCGCGGCGATCTCGGCCATCGCGTCGACCGCCTGCTTGCGGACCGCGGCGGCGCCGTCGGCGTCGAGCAGGCCGCGCGCGATCATCTCGCGCTCGACCCGGTCGATCGGGTCGCGCTCGCGCCACGCGGCCTCCTCGTCCTTCGACCGGTAGCCGAACGCGCTGCCCGGGAAGGGGCCGTTCTGGTGGAAGTAGCGGTACACCTCGGCCTCGACGACCGTGGGACCCTTGCCCGCGCGCATGTGCTCGGTCGCCTGCTGCATCGCGAGGTAGACCGCGAGCGGGTCCATCCCGTCGACGCGCCACGAGGCGATCCCGAAGCCCGGGCCGCGCCCTGAGAGCCGCGGCTCGCCCGTGACCTCCGCGACGTGCGTCGACACGGCGTAGAGGTTGTTCTCGATGAAGAAGCACAGCGGCAGGTCCCACGCCGCGGTGAGGTTCATCGACTCGAGCACCGAGCCGATGTTGGTCGCGCCGTCGCCGAAGTACGTCACGGTCACGTCCTGGGTCCCAGCGTGCTTCTGGGCCCACGCGTTGCCGGCCGCGAGCGGGACGCCGCCACCGACGATCGCGTTCGTGCCGAGCGCACCCGCCTCCATCCACTGCAGGTGCATCGAGCCGCCGCGGCCCTTGCCGAAGCCGTCCGCGAGACCGAGGATCTCGGCGAGGGTGCGTCGCAGCGCGACGTGCAGGTCCTCGCTCACGAGCTTCTCGAGGTCGAGGCGAGGGCTCACGTAGGCGATGACCTTCGCGAGGAACTGGTGGTGGCCACGGTGCGTGCCGTTGACCCCGTCGCTCGGGCCGAGCGCGAGGACCGAGCCGACCGCGCCGCCCTCCTGCCCGATGCTCGAGTGGGCCGGGCCGTGGACGAGACCCTCGCGGGCGAGCTGGAGCACGAGCTCCTCGAACGCCCGGATGAGGTGCATCTGGCCGAGCATGTCGGCCAGCAGGGCGGGGTCGGCAGCCGCCCAGTCCTCGGGCGTGCTGGTCACCTCCACCCAGGGTGCGGATGCCTCGAGAGGCGTCACCTGCGGCATGGACGAGTTCTCCCTTGAACGAGCCGATTTCTTGTGAGTGTAGGCAGGTTTGGATACGATCACAAGGCAGAGAGGCAGTTCTGCCCACGTTTCCGGATCGTTTGTATCCAATCGAGGAGGATCAATGGCGCTCCCCGGACTGCTCGGCACCGAGCACATCGGCTTCACCGTCCCCGACATCGAGCAGGCGCACCGCTTCTTCGTCGACGTCATCGGGTGCGAGTACGTCTACACGCTCGGTCCCTTCGTGCACGAGGACTCCGACTGGATGACCGAGCGCCTCAACGTGCACCCGCGCGCGGTCATGCGTGAGCTGCGCTTCTACCGCTGCAAGCACGGACCCAACTTCGAGATCTTCCAGTGGGAGTCCCCCGACGGACAGGCCCCCCAGCCGCGCAACAGCGACATCGGTGGCCACCACCTCGCGTTCTACGTCGAGGACCTTGACGCGGCGGTCGAGTACCTGCGGGGGCACGGGGTGCGTATCCTCGGCGAGCCGACGGCAAGCTCGAGTCACAGCAAGGGGCAGCGATGGGTCTACTTCCTCAGCCCGTGGGGCATGCAGCTCGAGCTCGTGAGCTTCCCCGACGGCAAGGCCTACGAGACCTACCCCACGACGACGACGCGCCTGTGGCACCCGGGGGACCCCGCCGCGTGAGGAGCCACTCGTGAGCGTCGACCCCGGGCCCGCCTCGGCGCGCATCGCCGCTGGCCTGCGCCAGCAGATCCTGCACGGTGAGCTTGCGCCCGGCTCCCGGATCCGCCAGGAAGAGCTCGCGGCGCAGTTCGGCGCGAGCCGCCTGCCCGTGCGCGACGCGCTGCGCCAGCTCGAGGCCGAGGGCCTCGTACGCCTCGTCGCGAACTCGGGTGCGTGGGTCGAGCGGCTCAGCCTCGCCGAGTGCACCGAGGTCTACCTCGTGCGTGAGCGCATCGAGCCGCTCCTGCTGAGCATGTCGATCCCCCACCTCGGCGAGAGCGAGCTCGAGCGTCTCGCCGTGCTCGCCGAGTCCATGCGAGAGGCCGACCTCGAGGGCTTCCTGCGCCAGGACCGCGAGCTGCACCTGCTGTCGTACTCCGCGGCGAGCACGCACATGCTGCACGACCTCGTGCTGCGGCTGTGGAACTCGACCCAGCACTACCGCCGCGCGTTCGCGCTCGTGGTCGGCGTCGACCCCGACTCCCCGACGCACGCCGAGCACCGCCTGCTCGTCGACGCGATCCGCCGGCGTCAGGTCGCCGACGCCGAGGACCTGCTGCGCGTGCACATCCGCCGCACCCGTCTCGAGCTCGCGCGCCACCCCGAGGTGTTCGACAGCGCGTGAGCGATCATGCGAGCGGCGCGGTCGACCCCCGCACGACGAGCTCGACCGGGAGCGTCGTCGTCGTCGTGGCCGCGACGCCCTCGGCCATCCAGCGTACGAGGAGGCGGGCCGCCTCGGCCCCGACGTCGGCATGCGGGACGCGCACCGTGGTCAGGGGCGGGGAGAGCTTGTCGACGAAGGGCATGTCGTTGAACCCGACGACCGACACGTCGCGCGGACACTCGAGCCCTCGTGCACGCAGCGCCTCGATCGCACCGACCGCGATCTGGTCGTTTCCTGCGACGATCGCCGTGACGCTCACCCGCTCGAGGAGCTCGTGCGTCGCGCGTGCACCTTCCTCGATCGAGTACGTCGCGCACTCCACGACGAGGTCCGCCGAGCCCGCCGCTCCGAGCTCGCTGACCGCCTGCCGGAACGAACGCGCGCGCTGGACGCCGGTCGACATGTCACCGGGACCCGCGACATGGGCGATCGCGGTGTGTCCGAGCTCGCGCAGGTGCCGCACCGCGAGCTCGACCCCGTAGGCGTCGTCGCCCGTGACCGCGGGAAGGGGGACGTCCTCCGAGCGTCGGTTGATGAGGACCATCGGCATCCCCTGCGCGAAGAGCTCGGCGATCGCCTCGTCCTCGCGCCGGGCCGACCCGACGAGCAGGCCGTCGACCTGCCGCGCACGCAGCGCGTTGAGCGCCGCGGCCTCGCGCTCGGGGTCGTTGTCGGTGTCCGCGATGATCGTCGTGTACCCCGCGCGGCTCAGCTCGACCTCGGCACCCCGCACGATCGGTGGGAACAACGGGTTCGACAGGTCCGGCACGAGCACGCCGACCATCGTCGTGCGGTTCGTCTTGAGCCCACGGGCCATCGGGTTGGGTCGGTAGTCGAGCGCCTTCGCCGCCTGGAGCACGCGGCGCACGGTCGCCTCGCTCACGAGCGATCTCGTCTCGGGGTTGAGGGCGCGCGAAGCCGTGCCGGGATGAACCCCGGCACGCTCCGCGACGTCCCTGAGCGTGACCGGCACGCGGGCCCCCTCTCCTGTCGTGGACCGGTTACCAGTCGACCGCGATGTACTTGGACTCGGTGTACTCGAGCAGCCCCTCGTGGCCACCCTCGCGCCCGATCCCGGACTGCTTGACCCCACCGAACGGGGCCGCGGGGTCCGAGACGACGCCGCGGTTGATCCCGACCATCCCCGACTCGAGCGCCTCGCTCACGCGCAGCGCACGCGCGAGGTCCTGGCTGAACACGTAGGACACGAGGCCGTACTCGGTGTCGTTCGCGAGCGCGATCGCCTCGTCGTCGGTGTCGAAGGCGATCACGGGGGCGACGGGACCGAAGATCTCCTCGCCCGCGATCTGGGCGTCGACCGACACGTCGGCGAGCACCGTGGGACGGTAGTAGAACCCCGGCCCCTCGCCGGCCTGGCCCCCGACGACGACGCGCGCACCACGCGCGACCGCCTCCTGGACGAGCTCGTCGACCTTCTCGACGGCCGCGGCGTTGACGAGCGGGCCGACCGCGGCGCCGGTCATCCCGGGGCCCACGGACAGGGCGCCGATCGCGGCGCCGAGCTTCTCGGTGAACTCGGCGACGAGCGAGCGGTGCACGTAGAGACGGTTCGCGGCCGTGCACGCCTCTCCGCCGTTGCGCATCTTGGCGAGCAGGGCCCCCGCGACCGCGACGTCGACGTCGGCGTCCTCGAGCACGAGCACGGGGGCGTTGCCGCCGAGCTCCATCGAGCTCGAGATGACGTGGTCGGCAGCAGTCTTGAGCAGGGTCCGGCCGACCTCGGTCGAGCCCGTGAAGGAGAGCTTGCGCACGCGCGGGTCGGCGAGCACCGCCTCGGCGACCGCGCCCGAGCGTCGTGAGGGGAGCACGTTGACGACGCCGTCGGGGACACCCGCCTCGGCGAGGAGCGCACCGACCGCGAGGGCCGTGAGCGGCGTCTCGGAGGCGGGCTTGAGGATCACGGTGCAGCCCGCGGCGAGCGCGGGGCCGATCTTGCGCGTCGCCATCGCGGCGGGGAAGTTCCACGGCGTGATGAGGAGCGCGATGCCGATCGGCTGGCGGACCACCATGATGCGGTTGTTGCCCGAGGGCGCGGTGCGCACCTCGCCCGAGACGCGCACGGCCTCCTCGGCGTACCAGCGGAAGAACTCCGCGGCGTAGCGCACCTCGCCGAGCGCGTCCTCGAAGGACTTGCCGTTCTCGCGCACGATGAGCTCGGCGAGCTCGCGCTCGCGCTCGACCATGAGGTCGAAGGCGCGCAGCAGGATGCTCGCACGCTCGCGCGGCGCGGTCGCGGCCCACCCCGGCGCGGCCTCGTGCGCGGCGTCGACGCACGCGAGGGCGTCCGTGACGGTGCCGTTCGCGACGTCGGCGATCACCTGGGCGGTCGCGGGGTCGACGACGTCGAAGCGTCCGCCGTCCTCGGCGGGCACCCACGCGCCCCCGCGCAGCAGGTTGGTCGGGACGGTCAGCCCGGCCACGAGGTCTGTGGTCATGTCGTGCTCCTGGTTGCGATCGGTGGGAGGGGTTGCTAGGCGCCGAGGTGCTCGCGCACCGCGGCTGCGACGGTCGGGGCGACCGCGGGGTCGAAGGGCGAGGGCACGACGCGGCCGGCCGCGAGCTCCTCGTCCGTCACGAGGCTCGCGATGCCCCGTGCCGCGGCGATCTTTGCGTCGTCGTCGACGCGCGGGGCGCGTGCGTCGAGCAGGCCCCGGAAGATCCCGGGGAACGCGAGCACGTTGTTGATCTGGTTGAGGTCGGCCGAGCGGCCGGTCGCGACGATGCGGACGTTGGCCGGGGCGGCGTCGACGTCGACCTCGGGGTCGGGGTTCGCGAGCGCGAGGACGACGGCGTCCTGGTTCATCTCGGCGAGCCAGCCCGCCTCGACGAGGTTCGGGCCGCTCACCCCGAGGAACACGTCCGCACCGCGCAGCGCGTCACGCACCGTCCCGGCCAGTCCGGCCTTGTTCGTCGACTCGGCGATCCAACGTTTCGTCCCGGTGAGACTGGGCGCGCGGTCGGCGCTGATCACGCCCTGGCTGTCGACGACCGCGACGTCGCCGATGCCCGCCGCGAGCAGGATACGCGTGCACGCGACCCCCGCAGCCCCTGCGCCGAGCACGACGACACGCAGGTCTGCGAGCTCTCGCCCGGTCGCGCGCGCGGCGTTGAGCAGGCCCGCGAGGACGACGACGGCCGTCCCGTGCTGGTCGTCGTGGAACACGGGGATGTCGAGCCGCTCGGAGAGGATCGCCTC
>JAJUHG010000070.1 GCA_029267995.1 Micrococcales bacterium | reverse complement strand
CGTTGAGCGCGGGCACGAAGCGCGGCGCGGTCGCGGCGAGGCGGTTGACCCCCTCGAAGACGGTGTTGGACAGCAGCTCGTCGTCGAGCCAGCGGCGCGTGGGGGACAGGCGTGGTCCGTCGGCGTCGAGGGGGAGGCGGGTGTTGCGCTTGACCATCGCGCGGCGCGTGAAGGGGAACCAGTACACGTCGACGTGGTCCTCGGTCGCGAACCACTCGTCGATGCTCTCGAGCACCTCGTCGAGCGGGAAGGGTTCCTCGCGCGCGAGCAGCGCGTACGCGGGTACGACGCGCAGCGTGAGCGCGGTGAGCACCCCGACCGCGCCGAGCGAGAGGCGGGCCGCCTCGAACAGCTCGCGCTCGCTCTGGGCGGTGGCCTGCCTGACCTGCCCGTCGGCACCGACGAGCCTGACCCCCGTCACCTGGGTCGCGAGACCGCCGAAGCGTGCGCCCGTGCCGTGCGTCCCGGTCGAGACCGCGCCCGCGAGCGACTGCCGGTCGATGTCCCCGAGGTTCTCCATCGCGTACCCGCGCGCGGCGAGCTCGGCGTTGAGAGCGTGCAGGCGGATCCCCGCGCCCACCGTGACGAGCGCGCCGCCGTCGGGCAGCGGCTCGACGTGCTCGACCTGGTCGAGCCGGTCGAGGTTGAGCAGGATCCCGTCGGTCGCCGCGGCGGGTGTGAACGAGTGGCCCCCGCCCACGGCGCGCACCGCGAGGCCCTTGTCGCGGGCGAGGCGCACCGCTGTCGCGACGTCGTCCTCGTCGCGCGGTGCAAGCCGGTGGGCGGGCTGCGCCGTCGCGGTACGGGACCAGTTGCGCCAGATCTTCGTCGATCGCCTCACGCGGCGACTATCGCCCGGCCCCGGCCTCGGGTCAAGATGGGCTGCGTGAGCCACGTCGACGATGCCGCCACGCCCATGACCAGCGCGTCCGCCGGGGGGTCCCGTGCGGGGGCGCGCTCGACGGCGGTCTCGCGCGACGCGGTCCCTGCGACGCTCGAGGCGCGACCGCTCGCGGGGCTCGGGGCGCGCCTCGCCGCGACGTCGACCGTTCCCGCCCCCGTGCTCGCGGTCGACCTCGACGCTTTCGACGCGAACGCGTCCGAGCTGTTGCGCCGCGCCGCGGGCCGTCCGTTGCGTCTTGCGACGAAGTCCGTGCGCGTCCCCTTCCTGATCGAGCGCGGGCTCGCGGCGGGGTTCACGGGCCTCATGACGTACCACCTCGCCGAGGCCCTGTGGTGGGTCGAGCGCGGCGTCGACGACGTGCTCATGGGGTACCCGAGCGTCGACCGGACCGCGCTCGACGCGCTCGTGCGGGACGACCGTGCGCGGCGCGCCGTGACGCTCATGGTCGACGACCTCGCCCACCTCGAGCTCCTCGTCGCAGCGCTCGACCGTGCGCCCGCGAGCGAGGTCCCGGTGCGGGTGTGCCTCGACATCGACGCCTCGCTGCGCCTCGGGCCCGTGCACCTCGGGGTGCGGCGCTCCCCGGTGCGCAACCCCGAGGACGCGGTCGCCCTCGTGCGCCACGCGGACCCGCGCATCGAGGTGCGCGGCGTGATGTTCTACGAGGCGCAGGTCGCGGGGCTGCCCGACACCTCGCCCGCGGTGCGCGTGGTCAAGAAGGCCTCGCTCGCCGAGCTGGCCCGACGGCGCGGCGCAGTCGTCGCGGCCCTCGAGGCCGAGCTCGCCCGCCCGCTCGAGCTCGTCAACGGGGGCGGCACGGGCTCGATCGCCGCGACCGGCCAGGACCGGGTCGTCACGGAGATCACCTCGGGCTCGGGCCTGCTGAGCCCGACGTTGTTCGACGGTTACCGCCTGCGCCCGGGCGAGCAGCGGCTCCTGCCCGCGGCGTTCATCGGCCTCGACGTCGTGCGCCGCCCCGCCCCGGGGATCGTCACGGCGTTCTCGGGCGGCTACATCGCCTCGGGCCCGGTGGGACCCGCGCGCGCCCCGCGGCCCTTCCTGCCCGAGGGCCTGCGCCTGCTCGGCACCGAGGGGGCGGGCGAGGTCCAGACGCCGCTGCGCGGTGCGGCGGCCCGCGGCCTGCGTATCGGGGACCGGGTGTGGTTGCGCCACGCGAAGGCCGGTGAGGTCATGGAGCGCTTCGCGGAGGTCGCGCTCGTGAGCGGACCCGAGGGCGCCGTCGTCGTCGACCGCGCCCCGACCTACCGCGGCCACTCCCTCACCTTCGGCTGACTCCCGCCCACGCGCGCCCCCGCCCCGCTCGCGCCCCGTCCGCGGCACGCTGCGCGATTCCTCACGCCCTCGGTCAGGAATCGCTCACCGACCGCACCGGCCGGGGGAGCCGGAGCAGGGCCGCCGTCCCTGCGCGTGGCCGGTACGCTGCCCGGGTGACCCTTCGACTGTTCGACTCCGCGACGCGCGAGCTGCGCGACTTCACCCCCCGTGTCCCGGGCGAGGTCGGCCTCTACGTGTGCGGCGCGACCCCGCAGTCGCCTCCGCACATCGGCCACCTGCGTACCTTCGTCGCCTTCGACGTGCTCGTGCGCTGGCTCCGCCGGACCGGCCACAAGGTCACCTACGTGCGCAACGTGACCGACATCGACGACAAGATCCTCGCGAAGGCCGCCGAGCACGGCGAGCCGTGGTGGGCGTGGGCGATGCACCACGAGCGGCTGTTCACCGAGGCTTTCGACGCGGTCGGCAACGAGCGCCCGACGTACGAGCCGCGCGCGACGGGCCACGTGCCCGACATGGTCGCGCTCATGCAGCGACTCGTCGAGCGCGGGCACGCCTACGTCACGACGCCCGGCAACGTGTACTTCGACGTGCGCTCCTACCCCGAGTACGGGGCCCTGACCAACCAGCGCGTCGAGGACCTCCCGCCCGCGCACGACTCGCTCGTGCCCGACGACGACGCCGCCGTGGCCAAGCGCGACCCCAAGGACTTCGCGCTGTGGAAGGCGAGCAAGCCCGACGAGCCCGCGACGGCGTCGTGGGACACCCCCTTCGGCCCGGGCCGGCCCGGCTGGCACCTCGAGTGCTCGGCGATGGCCACGCGCTACCTCGGCCCCGAGTTCGACATCCACGGCGGCGGCCTCGACCTGCGGTTCCCGCACCACGAGAACGAGCAGGCCCAGTCGCGCGCCGCTGGCGATGCGTTCGCGCGCTTCTGGCTGCACTCGGCGTGGGTGACCCAGGGCGGGGAGAAGATGAGCAAGTCGCTCGGCAACTCCCTGCTCGTCTCTCAGATCCTCGACCGCATGCCCGGGGCGGCCCTGCGCCTGGGCCTCGTGCTCGTGCACTACCGCTCGATGATCGAGTGGGACGAGTCGACCGAGCGGGACGCCGTGGCGACCTGGGAGCGGTTTGCGGGCTTCGTCGCGCGTGCCTCGGAGGTGCTCGAGCGTTCGGGGACCCGCGTCACCTCGGCCGAGGTCGCCGACGCCGAGCTCCCCGAGGGCTTCGTCGCCGCGATGGACGACGACCTCAACATCGCCGAGGCGCTCGTGGTGATCCACGAGGCGCTGCGCACGGGCAACACCGCGCTCGCCGAGGGCGACCTCGTGACGCTGCGCACCGCACTGCTCGACCTGCGCGCGATGCTCGACGTCCTGGGTCTCGACCCCGCGGGCGAGGTGTGGGGCGCCGTCGTCGGCGGGACCCGGCACGCCGAGGTGCTCGACCGGCTCGTCGCGGCCGAGCTCGAGGCGCGCGCCGCGGCCCGCGCCGCGAAGGATTTCCGGACCGCGGACGCGATCCGTGACCGGCTCGCCGCGGCGGGCATCGTCGTCGAGGACGGCCCCGCGGGCGCCCGCTGGTCCCTCGCGGAGGGTGAGGGCTGATGGCAGGCAACTCGAGGCGACGCGGGGCGACCCGCAAGCCGGGGTCGAAGAAGGGCTCGCGGGTCGGAACGGGCGGCCACGGGCGCCGCGCGCTCGAGGGCAAGGGCCCCACGCCCAAGGCCGAGGAGCGCGAGTACCACCCGGCCGCGAAGCGCAAGGCCGCCGCGGAGCGCAAGGCCGAGAAGCAGTCGAAGGGCGCACCGCGCCGCATGGCCCGCGCCCGGGGCGACCAGAGCGAGATCATCGCGGGGCGCAACGCCGTGCTCGAGGCGCTGCGCGCGGGGGTCCCGGTGCAGACGGCGTGGTTCGCGCACCGCATCGAGGCGGACGAGCGCACGCGTGAGATCGTCGCGCTCGCAGGGGACACCGGTGCGCCGATGCTCGAGGCCTCGCGCACCGACCTCGACCGCATCACGGGTGGGGCCGTGCACCAGGGTGTCGCGATCCAGGTGCCGCCGTACGAGTACGCCGAGCCCGAGGACCTGCTTGACGCCGCGGAAGCCTCGGGTCGTCCCGCGCTCGTGGTCGCGCTCGACGGGGTGACCGACCCGCGCAACCTCGGCGCGGTGCTGCGCTCGGCGGGTGCCTTCGGCGCGCACGGCGTGCTCGTGCCCGAGCGCCGCTCGGCGGGTGTGACGGCTGCGGCGTGGAAGGTCTCGGCGGGGGCTGCCGCGCGCGTCCCGGTCGCGCGGGTGACCAACCTCGTGCGCGCGATCGAGGACTTCCGCAAGGCGGGACTGTTCGTCGTGGGGCTCGACGCGGGCGGGGAGGCCGCGCTCGACACGCTCGCCTTCGCGCCGGACCCGCTCGTGCTCGTGGTCGGCTCGGAGGGCAAGGGGCTCTCGCGGCTCGTCGCCCAGAAGTGCGACGTGATCGCCTCGATCCCGATCGCCTCGACCGTCGAGTCGCTCAACGCGGGCGTCGCGACCGGGATCGCGCTCTACGAGGTGGCCCGGCTGCGCCGCGCGCAGGACTGAACCGGCCTCCCGATCGCCGGCCCGTGCGGCTCACTCGACCTCGGGGATCTCCTCGGTGGGCGGGGTGAGCAGGGCTCGCTCGTCAGGTCGGTGGGTGAGCACGTCGCGCACGTAGGACTGCACGGCCTCCTCCATCGGCACGTCGCGCTTCTGGGCGCTCGAGACGAGCCACCGGTGGTCGAGCAGCTCGTGGTAGATCTGCGCGGGCTCGAGGCGGCGGCGCAGCTCGCGGGGGATCGCGCGCACCGCGGGCTCGAACACCTCGGTGAGCCAGTCGTGCGCGACGAACTCCTCGTCCTCGCCCTGCCGGTCGGTCGCGGCCCGGTACTGGTCGAGGTCGTTGAGCAGGCGCCGGGCCTGGTTCTCCTGGACGTCGAGGCCCGTGAGGCGTAGCAGTCGGCGCGAGTGGTGGCCCGCCTCGACGACCTTGGGCTGGATGTGCACGGTCGTGCCGTCGACGTCCGTCGTGATCGCGAGCTCGCCGACGTCGAAGCCGAGCTCGTTGAGCCGGCGCACGCGCTCGGCGACCCGCCAGCGCTCGGCGGTCCCGAAGCTCTCCTCGTCGTGCAGGGCGTCCCACAGCTCGGTGTACCGCTCGACGAGGCTCGCCCCGACCGCGACCGTGTCGACCTCGGTGTCGATGAGCTCGCCCGCGACGAGGTCCATGAGCTCACCGATGATGTTGACGCGCGCGACCTCGAGGTCGTACGCGCGCTGGCCCGCGGTGAGCCGGGGGTGCAGCTCGCCGGTCTCGGCGTCGACGAGGTAGGCGGCGAAGGTCTCGGCGTCGCGGCGGAACAGGGTGTTCGACAGCGACACGTCGCCCCAGTAGAAGCCGACCACGTGGAGGCGCACGAGGAGCACCGCGAGCGCGTCGATGAGCCGTTGGACGGTGTCCCCGCGCAGCACGCGTGAGAACAGCACGCGGTAGGGCATCGAGTACTGCAGGTGCTGGGTCACGAGGACCGTCTCGAGGCGCTCGCCGTGCTCGTCGCGGCGCCCGTCGATCACGGCGAGGGGGGTCACGCTCGGCACGCCGAGCCGGTTGAGGGCACGCAGCAGCTCGTACTCGCGGTAGGCGACCGTCTCGCCGATCTCCTTGACGGCGATGACCTTCCCGCCGAGCTTGACGAAGCGCACGATGTGCCGGGAGATGCCGCGGGGGAGGGCCGCGAGGATCGGCTCGGGCCATTCCTCGAGCGGGACGTGCCACGGCAGGTCGAGCAGCGCCGGCTCGGGCTGGGCAGCGGTGATCTGGAGGTTGAGGCTCACGGGGGTCCTGGGTCCGGGGGTGGTCGCGACCACCATTCTTGCCGACGACGACGGCGTCCTGGCACGCGCGTGGGCTGCGTCACCTGCGCGGGGGGAAAGACGCGCGGGGCGGGCCGGTGTCCCGGCCCGCCCCGCGGTTCGTGCTGTGGGTGACTTAGATGTCGAAGCGCTCACCCGAGGCAGCGTGGAACTGGTGCTGCTCGCCCTCGCGGACGCGGACCCAGATGGTCTCGCCCTTCGCGGGGACGCGGCGCGGGTCGACGCGCACGATGATCTGCGCCTCGCCCGCACCGGAGGACAGGCGGGTGCCCGCCATGTCCTGGGTGAGGGAGCCGTACACGAAGGCGTCCGAGCCGAGCTCCTCGACGATCTCGACGACCACGGGGAACGAGTCCTGCGTGCCGGCGGAGACGATGTCGAGCGACTCGGGGCGGAAGCCGAGCGTGATCTGGCCCTGGTCCTCGGGCCTGATGTTGGCGATCACGTCGCGCGGGAGGTTGACGTGCGCCTTGCCGAAGTTCGCGGCGCCGTCGGCGACCGGGAAGGTGCCGATGTTCATCGCGGGCGAGCCGATGAACCCTGCGACGAAGACGTTCGCGGGGGTGTCGTACATGTCGCGCGGGGTGCCGACCTGCTGGAGGAGGCCGTCCTTGAGGACCGCGATGCGGTCACCCATCGTGAGGGCCTCGGTCTGGTCGTGCGTGACGTAGACGGTCGTGACGCCGAGGCGGCGCTGGAGGCCCGCGATCTGCGTACGCGTCTGGACACGCAGCTTCGCGTCGAGGTTCGACAGCGGCTCGTCCATGAGGAACACCTGGGGCTGGCGCACGATCGCGCGGCCCATCGCGACACGCTGACGCTGACCACCCGAGAGGGCCTTCGGCTTGCGGTCGAGGTACTCGCTGAGGTCGAGGATCTTGGCGGCCTCCTCGACGCGCTGACGGATCTCCGCCTTCGGGGTGCCCGCGATCTTGAGCGCGAAGCCCATGTTGTCCGCGACGGACATGTGCGGGTAGAGCGCGTAGTTCTGGAAGACCATCGCGATGTCGCGGTCCTTGGGCTGGACGTCGGTGACGTCACGGTCGCCGATGAGGATGCGGCCCTCGTTGACGTCCTCGAGACCCGCGAGCATGCGCAGCGAGGTGGACTTTCCGCAGCCGGAGGGGCCGACGAGGACGAGGAACTCGCCGTCCTCGATGTGGAGGTTGAGCTTGTCGACCGCGGGGCGCTCGGTTCCCGGGTAGATCCGGGTCGCGCCGTCGAAAGTCACGGTTGCCATGCTGTGCACATCCCTTCACCGGCAGGTACGTGCCGGACGATCCGTCGTGAAGAGTGTCAGGTGTCTGCTCTGACACGAGCTCGCGGGCAGGGGGCCCGCGAGCCACGGTCATCCTGCCACACGAGGCTCGCCCGCGGCGAGGGCCCTCGGTCCCGGCAGGAGGCCGCGGTCATGTGCGGGCCGGCGGCCCGAGCGCCTCGGCGAGCTCACCGAGGACGACGGCGACCTCGACCGGGTCCGCGACGCGAAAGCGCGCGTGGGTGTCGCCCGGGCCGACCTTGATCCCGACGTCGCGGTCGGTGAGCCGCGCGAGGGCGTCCTCGTCGGTCGTGTCGTCGCCGACGTAGACGACCGCGCGCGCCTTCGTGGTGCGGCGCAGGGCGTCGATCCCGTCGCCCTTGTGTGCGGGGTGCACCGCGATCTCGACGATGTGCTTGCCGACCACGGTCTTGAGCCCGTGCCGCTCGCCGAGCGCGACGGCCTCGGCGGTCGCGGCGGCCTCGACCTCGGGGCTCGCCATCTTCGTGTGCACCAGGACCGTGGTGGGTTTGCGCTGGGCGAGCACCTCGGCGTGCCGGGCGGCGATGTCCTCGGCACCTGCGAACAGCTCGTCCTGGACGGCGCGTGCGGCCTCGTCGAGCTCGAAGGGCTCGAGCAGGTACTGCCCCTCGTGGATGCGACCACGCTCGGCGCCGTGCGCCCCCACGAGCCACGTGCCCTCGGGAACGGGCCCGGTCACCTGGGCGAGCTCCTCGAGCCCTCGCCCCGAGACGAGTGCGAGGTGCACGTCGGGGACCGAGGAGATCCGTTCGATCGCGGTCACGGACTCGGGCAGCGGTCGCGCGTCGAGCGGGTGGTCGACGATCGGGGCGAGCGTGCCGTCGAAGTCGAGCGCGACGAGCAGCGGGCGGCGGGCGGGGTCCGCGGCGAGCGCGGCGAGCGCCTCGCGGGGGTGGGGCAGGTGGGTCACTGGTCTCCTGGGGTGGGCATGGCGGCGAGCGTGCCGAGGAACGCAGCCGACCACTTCGCGACGTCGTCCTCGAGGACGCGGCGGCGCAGCCGGCGCATGCGGCGGCGGGCGTCCTTGACCGGCAGGTGGGCGGCGTACTCGATCGCGTCCTTGAGGCCCTCGATGTCGTGCGGGTTGACGAGCACGGCTCCCGAGAGCTCGTCCGCGGCGCCCGTGAACTCCGAGAGGACCAGGACGCCGTCGTCGTCGGCGCGTGCGGCGACGTACTCCTTCGCGACGAGGTTCATGCCGTCGCGCAGCGAGGTCACGAGCATGACGTCGGCCGCGACGTACAGGGCCGCCATCTCCTCCATGGGGTAGGAGTGGTGCAGGTACTCGATCGCGGGGCTGCCGATCTCCCCGACCTCGCCGTTGATGCGTCCCACGAGCAGCTCGACGTCCTCGCGCAGCTCCATGTAGGCGCGCACCTTCTCGCGCGAGGGGCTCGCGACCTGCACGAGGATCGCCTCGCCCACGGGCATGCGACCCTCGGCGACGAGCTCGCCGTAGGCCTTGATGCGGTGCCGGATGCCCTTGGTGTAGTCGAGGCGGTCGACCCCGAGCAGGAGCGTGCGGGGGTTGCCGAGGTTCTCGCGGATCTCCTTCGCGCGTGCCTGGACCTCGGGGGTGCGGGCGAGGCGGTCGAAGGCCTTGGAGTCGATCGAGATCGGGAACGGCGCGGCGCGCACCTGGCGCAGGGGGGAGCCATCCTCGTCGGGGATCGTCACGAGCTGGCCGGACACCTTGAGGTCGGTCAGGCGTCGCACGTTGCGCAGGAAGTTCGACGCGTCCGAGCCGCGCTGGAAGCCGAGCAGGTCGGCCCCGAGCAGGCCGCGCACGACGGCGCTGCGCCACGGCAGCTGGGCGAAGATCTCCCACGGGGGGAACGGGATGTGGTGGAAGTAGCCGATGCGCACGTCGGGGCGCAGGGCGCGCAGCATCGCGGGCACGAGCTGCAGCTGGTAGTCGTGCACCCACACGGTCGCGCCGTGGGCGGCGACGCGTGCGGCGGCCTCGGCGAAGCGCTGGTTGACGACCCGGTAGGCCTCCCACCACTCGCGGTGGAACGCGGGCGGGGCGATCACGTCGTGGAAGAGGGGCCACAGCGTGTCGTTCGCGAAGCCCTCGTAGTACCACTCGATGTCCTGCGTGCTCAGCTGGACGGGCACGCATCGCATGCCGTCGGCGTCGAAGGGCTCGAGCTCGAGGTCGGGCGAGCCGGGCCAGCCGACCCACGCTCCCTGGCGTTCCTGCATGATCGGCGCGAGGGCGGTCACGAGGCCCCCGGGGGCGCGCACCGACTCGAACGTCCCGTCGTCGGCGACCGTGAGGTCGACCGGGAGTCGGTTCGCGACGGTCACGAAGTCATATCCGGTTCCGGACACTTCATCAGCTCCTTGGTCCGATCCGAGGGTATCTGTCCAGGCAGCCGGACGCCTGCGGCGCTACCGTGACGAGATGGAGCGGATCGGGCTGGCACCGGGGTCGGAGGTCGGCGGGTACCGGATCGTCGCCCCGCTCGGTTCGGGCGGCATGGGCGCGGTGTACCGGGCGGTCGACGGTGGCGGCGGGGAGGTCGCGCTCAAGCTCTTGCACCCGCACGTCGGGGCCGACGCCGCGGCGCGCGAGCGACTGCGTCGGGAGGTCGCCGCGCTCCAGCGCCTGCGCCACCCGGGGGTCGCGGCGGTGCTCGACGCGGAGGCGGACTCGACCGAGGCCTTCATCGTGACCGAGCTCGTGGACGGGGAGAACCTCGCGCGGCACGTGCGCGAGCACGGTCCGCTCGCCGGGAGCGCGCTCGCGGACCTTGCGGGCGGGTTGTTCGAGGTGCTCGACGCGGTGCACGCCGCGGGGGTCGTGCACCGCGACCTCAAGCCGAGCAACGTCGTGCTGACCGCCGAGCGTCCCGTGCTGATCGACTTCGGGATCGCGCAAGGCCTCGACGATGCTCCCCTCACCTCGACCGGTGTCGTGCTCGGGACGCCGGGCTACCTCGCGCCTGAGCTGCTCGACGGCGCCGAGCCCGACGAGTCCTCGGACTGGTGGGGCTGGGCCACGGTGCTCGCGTTCGCCGCGACGGGGCGTGACCCGTTCGGGGCGCGCCCGCTCGAGGCGGTCGTCGCGCGGGCCCGGGCGGGCGAGGTGGATCTCGAGGGTGTCGACCCGGACGTCGCCGCGGCGCTGCGGGCCGCGCTCGTCCCCGACCCGTTCCGCAGGGCCGCGCCCGCGGACGTCCTTGCCGCGCTCGAGGGGCACGGCCCGGTCCCCGAGACCGTCGTCCTCGCGCAGCGGCCCGACGACGCCTCGAACGACGGGCGCACGGTCGCCCTCGCCGCCTTCGCCGCACCGGGCGCCGACGACGACACGGCCCGCCTCGACGCGCACGACGACGACGCCCACGAGGGGTTCGCGCCCGCGGGAGCCCTCGACGACGGCGCACCGTGGGGCCCTTCCGCCGCGGCGTACGACGAGCACGGCGACTCTGGGTTCGACGACGGCGAGGTCGGCGCCCTGCCCGCGAGTGTCGGGTACGTCGCGCCCGTGCCGCGCCGGCGCACCTGGACCTTGCTGCTCCTCGCGCTCGCGGCGGTCGCCGTGGCACCGCTCGCGCCGGGCGTCGTCCTGCTGTGCATCGGCGTGCTCACGATCGTGTTCGGGGCG
>JAJUHG010000069.1 GCA_029267995.1 Micrococcales bacterium | reverse complement strand
CTCGACGCGGTCGAGCCAGAAGTCGATCTCCTCGGGGTCGAGCGAGTGCAGGCCCGCCGTGAGGCCGTAGTCGACGTCGTTCTGGATCTCGACCGCCTCGGCGAGGTCACGTGCGGTCACGACGCCGAGCACGGGGCCGAAGTACTCGACGCGGTGCGTCGTCGACCCGCGCTCGACCCCGACCCGCACGCCCGGGCGCCACAGGACGCCGTCGTCGTCGAGCCGCTCAGGTGCGATCGCCCACCGCTCGCCCGGGTCGAGGCGCGTGAGGCCGTGCAAGAGCTTGTCCGACGGCGGCGCGATGATCGGCCCGACCTGCGAGCTCGCCTCCCACGCGGGGCCGACCCGCAGCGAGGCGACCGCGTCGAGCAGCTGGCGGCGGAAGCGCTCGGACCGCGCGACCGAGCCGACGAGGATCACGAGCGAGGCCGCCGAGCACTTCTGCCCCGCGTGCCCGAAGGCCGAGGCGACGACGTCGCGCACCGCGAGGTCGAGGTCGGCGCTCGGGGTCACGACGATCGCGTTCTTCCCGCTCGTCTCGGCGAGCAGCGGAAGGTCGGGGCGGAACGAGCGGAACAGGCGCGCGGTCTCGAAGGAACCCGTGAGGATGACCCGTTCGACGCGCGGGTCCGCGACGAGTCGCTCGCCGAGCTCGTGCTCGGACAGGTGCACGAGGCGTAGCGCCTCGCGGGGGACGCCCGCGTCCCACAGCGCTTCGACCATGACCGAGCCGCACCGCGCGGCCTCCTGCGCGGGCTTGACCACGACGGCGCTGCCCGCCGCGAGCGCCGCGAGGGTCGAGCCCGCGGGGATCGCGACGGGGAAGTTCCACGGCGGGGTCACGACCGTGAGTCGCGCAGGGGTGAACCGTGCGCCCGGGACGTGGTCGAGCCCGCGCGCGAGCCGGGCGTACCAGCGCGCGAAGTCGATCGCCTCGGACACCTCGGGGTCGGCCTGGTCGAGGGTCTTGCCGGCCTCGGAGGCCATGACCTCGCACAGCGCCCCGCGCCGTTCCTCGAGCACCGCGGCCGCCCGCTCGAGGACCACCGCGCGGCCCTCCCCGCCGAGTGCGGCCCAGTGCGGCGCGGCGCCGACGGCGGTCGTGAGCTCGCGGTCGAGCGCGTCCGCGTCGGTCACGGTGTGCGCCGCGACGAGGTCCGCGCCGAGCCGTGAGGTGCGGGCCCGCGCGAGCACCTGCGCGCCCCACGCGCGGTTCTCGAGCGTCGAGGGGTCGGTGTCGGGGGCGTTAGCGAACTCGGGGGCCGGGCCGGGCGCTGCGCTCGTCGCTGCCGTGACCTGCCCGAGCGGGAGCGTGCCGTCCGTCGTCGTCCTGTCCTGTACGCGGAAGCGCTCGACGGGTTCTTCGCGCATCGCCTCGACCGCCGCGAGGAAGCGCGCGCGCTCGCGCTCGAACAGCCCCTCGTCGGAGTCGAGGTCGAACACCGCGGACATGAAGTTCTCGCTGCTCGCCCCCTCCTCGAGGCGGCGGACGAGGTAGGCGATCGCGACGTCGAACTCGGCCGGGTGGACGACGGGCGTGTAGAGCAGGAGGCCGCCCACCTCTCGGCGCACGACCTCGGCCTGCGCGGGCGCCATACCGAGCAGCATCTCGACGTCGACCGCCTCGCGTACCCCGCGCTCACCGGCGAGCAGCCACGCGAACGCGAGGTCGAACAGGTTGTGCCCCGCGACCCCGATCCGCACGTTGCGGGTGTGCTCGGGGCGCAGCGCGAGGTCGAGCACGCGCTTGTAGTGCGCATCGGTGTCGAGCTTGGACCGCCACGTCGCGAGCGGCCAGCCGTGCAGCTCGGCGTCGACGCGTTCCATCGGCAGGTTCGCACCCTTGACGACGCGCACCTTGATCGGTGATCCGCCGCGGGCGACCCGCTGGGCGGCCCAGTCCTGCAGGCGGCGCATCGCGGGCAGCGCGTCGGGTAGGTAGGCCTGCAGCACGATCCCGGCCTCCAGGCCGAGGAGCGACGGATCGTCGAGGAGGCGCGTGAAGACCTCGATCGTGAGGTCGAGGTCGCGGTACTCCTCCATGTCGAGATTGACGAACTTCGCGGGCGTCGACGCCCCTGCCCGCTCGTAGAGGGGACGCAACCGCTCGACGATCTCGGCGGCGGCCTCGTCGAACGCCCACGGGGAGTGGGGCGCGACGACGGCGGACACCTTGACCGAGACGTAGTCGACGTCCTCGCGCTCGAGCAGCTCGATCGTGCGCGCGAGCCGCCGGCTCGCCTCCCGCTCCCCGAGGACTGCCTCCCCGAGCAGGTTGACGTTGAGCCGCGTCCCGCCGTGCGAGCGTAGCCGCGCGATCGCACGGCCGAGGCGGGCCGGGCTCGCGTCGATCACGAGGTGCCGGACGAGGGTACGCAGGGCGCGGCGCACGACGGGCACCACGAGGGCGGGGACGACGGCGGCCCCGACGGCGGCGAGCCTCATCCCCGCGCGCAGGTGCCACGGCAGGAAGCCCGGGACCTCGCGCGCGAGCCCACGCAGCCGCTTCGCCGCGACCCGTGGGTCCTCGGGCCGGATCACCCCGTCGACGAAGCCGACCGTGAACGGCAGCCCGGCCGGGTCGCGCAGCAGCGCGGCAAGCTGGGCCGCGGCCGGCTCAGGAGGCACGTGAGCGGCTTCGTCGAGCCACCGGCGCACGAGCGTCGCGGCCTCGTCGGCGAGCTCACGGGCACGGTCGGGGGACAGCTGGACGGACATGGGATCGCCACCTCGCGTCGTTGCGGTGGGCGCCGCCCGGGTGCGGCGGCGTCACGACCCATCATGTCGTGCGGGACGAGGCTCGTCCCGCGGAACGTCGGGTCAGACCGCGCCGGGGAAGCCGAGCTGGCGCCAGGCCTCGTAGACCGCGATCGAGGCGGCGTTCGTGAGGTTGAGCGAGCGGCGGCCCTCGAGCATGGGGATGCGCAGCTCGGTAGTGATGCGCGGGTGCGCGAGGACGTCGTCGGGCAGGCCGTCGGGCTCGGGGCCGAAGAGGAGCGCGTCGTCGGACCGGTACTCGACGCTCGTGAATCGCGTGGTCGCCCGCGTCGTGAAGGCGTACACGCGCGCGCCCGGCAGCGCGGCGAGCGCGGTCTCGAGGTCGGGGTGCACCGTGACGTGCGCGAGGTCGTGGTAGTCGAGGCCCGCGCGGCGCAGCTTGGCCTCGGACATGTCGAAGCCGAGCGGCTCGACGAGGTGCAGGTGCGTCCCCGTCGCGGCCGCGAGCCGGATCGCGCTGCCCGTGTTCCCGGGGATGCGCGGGGAGAAGTAGACGAGCGCGATCACGGGGTCGAGTGTGGCATGAGCCCTCTGTTCCCGAGGCCCTCCTTCGAGCCGCGGGACTGCTCGACTCCGCAGCTGCGCGTCCCGCGACGCGATCCGGGGGCAGCGAAGTCTGTCCCGGCTCGAGGGCCTGGTCTTGCTGCGCTCACTGCCCGAGGTGCTCGCGCAGGAAGTCGAGCTGGGCGCGGACGAAGTAGCCCTCGCCGCCCTCGTGGTGGTTGTGCCCGAACACCTCGATGCGCTTCGCGGGCGGCGTCGGGGCGAGCGCGCCGTAGTGGTTGAAGGCCGCGAACACGGTCGAGGGTGGGCAGATCGTGTCGTGCAGCGCCGCGGCGAACAGCGCGGGCGCGCTCGCGAAGCGCACGTGTCCCACGGTGTCGACGTAGGACAGGGTGCGCATGACCTCGGCCTCGCGCCCGCGGTGCACCGCGAGGAACCGCACGACCTCGCCGTACGGGTCGGAGTCGGTGAGCCCGATCGCGCGCGGCAGGTCGCACAGGAACGGCACCGAGGCGGACACCGCGGCGAGTCCCTCCGCGAGGCCCGAGGTCGCAAGCGCGAGCCCCCCGCCCTGCGAGCTGCCCACGACGGCGACGCGGTCCGCGCGCACGCCCGGGAGCGCCCGCACGGCGTCGACCGCGCGGACCGCGTCGGTCACGAGCCGCCGGTAGTAGTAGTCGTGCGGGTCGAGGATCCCGCGGGTCACGAAGCCCGGCGCCGCGGGACCCGAACCGACCGGGTCGGGGGTGTCCCCGCCCGTCCCGTACTGGCCGCCCTGACCGCGGGAGTCCATGAGCAGGTGGGCCCACCCCGCGACGGGGAACGTGAGGCGCTCACCGGGCAGGCCGCGCCCCCGCCCGTAGCCGAGGTACTCGACGACCGCGGGCAGGTCCGCATCGACGCCCGCGGGCCGGGTGTACCACGCGCGCACGGGCTGGCCGTCGAAGCCCGCGAAGGTCACGTCGAAGGTCTCGACGAGGTGCAGACCGTCGTCGACGCGCTCGAACCCGACGAGCACCTCGTGCTCGCGTGCGACCGCGAGCGTGCCGGACCAGAACTCGGCGTGGTCGGCCGGGACGACCGGATCAGGGACGTACTCGCGCAGCCGCTCGAGCGGCATGTCGAAAAGTGCCACGGAAGGTCAGTCCTGCGCGGGCGGCGGGGCCGTGGAGTCCCGCACGACGAGCTCGGTCGCGAGGTCGATGCGTGAGTTGCGCACCTTCTCCCCGCGCACGAGGCGCAGCAGGATCTGCGTCGCGGTCGAGGCCATCTCGGTGAGCGGCTGGTGGACGGTCGTGAGCGGCGGGGTGAGCCAGTCCGAGACGGGCAGGTCGTCGTAGCCGACCACCGAGAGGTCCTCGGGAACGCGCAGCCCGCGCTCGCGCGCCGCACGCAGCACCCCGAGGGCCTGGTTGTCCGAGCCCGCGAAGATCGCCGTCGGGCGCTCGGGCTGGTCGAGCAGCTCGCTGCCGTGCGTGTACCCGCCCCCGACGAAGAAGTCGCCGTAGCGGATGAGCTCGGGCTCGACCGGGACGCCCGCCTCGTCGAGCGCGGTGCGGTAGCCGTCGACGCGGGCTCGCGAGCACAGCACGTCGGCGGGCCCGGAGATCACGGCGATGCGCCGGTGCCCGAGGCCGAGCAGGTGCCGGGTCGCGGCAAGCCCACCGCTCCAGTTCTGCGAGCCGACCGCCGGGACGCCCTCGGGCAGGTCGCCCGCGGTGTCGACCACGACGAACGGGATGTTGCGCGAGGCGAGCTGGCGGCGCTGGGTGTCGTCGACGTCGGACAGCACGAAGATGACCCCGAGCGGGCGGCGTGCGAGCACGTCGTCGAGCCACTCCTGGCGCGGGCGGTGCTCGCCCCCGAGCTCGGACAGCACGACGCCGATCCGCTCGGCGCCCGCGACGAGCTCGACCCCCTTGATGATCTGGCCGGCCCACGCCGAGTCGAGCTCGTGGAAGACGAGCTCGACGAGCCCCGTCCCGTTGCGCTGCGCGCGGCTCTTGCGCCGCCGGTAGCCGTGCTTGTCGATGATCGCCTCGACGTGCGCCCGGGTCGACGCCGCGACGTCGGGGCGCCCGTTGAGCACCTTGGAGACGGTCGGGATCGACACCCCCGCCTCCTTGGCGATCTCGGCGATCGTCGTGGCGGCAGCACCTTCGTTGGTCATTGGCTGGCCTGATCTTTCGTGCGCAAGTTTCGCGCTGACGCTAGCACTGCCGGTGGTCGAGGGCGAGGACCAGGTCTCGGCGTGGTCTGTCGCATCGTGTCAGGTGATGGCTTGCGGCTTGCCCCGGGGCGGGTGTGATCTCTACTGTGCGGGGTGCGGGGAGAGTTTCGAGAGACTTGCGAAACTTGCGATCGCACACGACGAGGTGCTGCGAAGGGGAGTGCGGTGAACGAGAACCAGGACGCCACGGGCGGACCTCGTCCGTGGCAGGACCCGAGCAGGTCCCCCGCCGAGCGGGTCGAGCACCTCGTCGAGGAGATGACCCTCGAGGAGAAGGTCGCCCAGCTGGTCGGCCTGTGGGCCGGGGCCGACGCGAGCGGGGGCGGCGTCGCACCGCACCAGTCGACCATGACCGAGGGCGTGCCTGCGTGGGACGAGGCGGTCGCGCACGGCCTGGGCCAGCTCACCCGACCCTTCGGGACGGTCCCGGTCGACCCCGCGACGGGTGCCCGTTCGCTCGCGGCGGCGCAGCGCGACATCATGTCCCGCTCGCGCTTCTCGATCCCCGCCCAGGTGCACGAGGAGTGCCTCACGGGCTTCGCCGCGTGGCGCGCGACCAACTTCCCGACCCCGCTCGGGCTCGCGGCGACCTTCGACCCCGCCCTCGTCGAGCAGATGACGGCGCACTTCGGCGCCCAGATGCGCGCGGCGGGCGTCCACCAAGGTCTTGCGCCCGTGCTCGACGTCACGCGCGACTACCGCTGGGGGCGCACCGAGGAGACGCTCGGCGAGGACCCCTACCTCGTCGGCACGGTCGGGGCGGCGTACGTGCGCGGGCTCGAGTCCGCGGGGATCGTCGCGACCCTCAAGCACTTCGCTGGTTACTCGGTCTCGCGCGCGGGCCGTAACCTCGCGCCCGCCGCGATGGGTCCGCGCGAGCTCGCCGACGTCGTCCTGCCGCCCTTCGAGATGGTCGTCGCCGAGGGCAAGGTCCGCTCGGTCATGCACTCCTACGCCGACGTCGACGGTGTCCCCTCGGCCGCCGACGAACGCCTGCTCACCGGGATCCTGCGCGAGGAGTGGGGCTTCGAGGGGGTCGTCGTCGCCGACTACTGGGGCATCCCCTTCCTGCAGAGCCTGCACAAGGTCGCGGCGACCCTGGGCGACGCGGCCCGGCTCGCGCTCACGGCGGGCGTCGACGTCGAGCTGCCCAACATGCGCGCCTACGCCGGCCCCCTCGTCGAGGCCGTGCGCGCGGGCGAGGTCGACGAGGCGCTCGTCGACCGCGCGCTGCGCCGAGTCCTCGCCCAGAAGCTCGAGCTCGGCCTCCTCGACGAGGGCTGGGACCCCTTGCCCGACGACGTCGACTCGCTCACCTTCGACGACGAGCGCGGCCAGCAGATCGCGCTCGAGCTCGCGCGCGAGTCGGTCGTGCTGCTCGCGAACGACGGCGGCCTCCTGCCGCTCTCGGGCGGCCGGGTCGCCGTCGTCGGCCCGCTCGCGGACGACCCGCTCGCGATGCTCGGCTGCTACGCCTTCCCGACCCACGTGCTGCCCAAGCACCCCGAGGTCGAGCTCGGGGTCGAGATCCCGACCGTCCTCGACGAGCTGCGCGCCCGCGTCGAGAACCTCACGTACGCGAAGGGCTGCGAGTTCCGCGGCACTGACCGTTCGCAGATCCCCGCTGCGGTCGAGGCCGCCCGCGGGGCTGACGTCGCCGTCGTCGTGCTCGGCGACCGCGCGGAGATGTTCGGCCGCGGGACCTCGGGCGAGGGCAGTGACGCGGCGGACCTGAGCCTCCCGGGCGTCCAGGCCGAGCTGGTGCGCGAGATCCTCGACACCGGGACACCCGTCGTGCTCGTGCTCGTCACGGGCCGGCCCTACGCGCTCGGCGAGCTCGCGCCGCGCGTGGGTGCGATCGTCCAGGCCTTCTTCCCTGGCCAGGGCGGCGGGCAGGCGCTCGCCGAGGTGCTCACGGGCGAGGTCAACCCCTCCGGCCGGTTGCCCGTGAGCATCCCGGCGGGCCCTGGCTCGCAACCGGGCACCTACCTCGCGGCCCCGCTCGCTCGCAGGTCCGAGGTGTCCTCGATCGACCCGACCCCGCTGTTCGGCTTCGGGCACGGGATCAGCTACACGAGCTTCGCGTGGTCGGGTCTCGAGCGCGTCGAGCGCGCGCCGTGGACGACCGACGGCTCGACGACGGTCGAGCTCACCGTGACGAACACGGGCGAGCGGGCGGGGACCGAGGTCGTCCAGCTCTACGCGCACGACCCCGCCGCGCAGGTCGTGCGGCCCGAGCACTGGCTCGTGGGCTACGCGCGCGTCGACCTCGAGCCGGGGCAGAGCGCGCGCGTGCAGATCGAGGTGCACGCCGACCTCATGTCCTTCACGGGCCTCGCGGGCCGGCGGATCGTCGAGCCCGGGGCGATCGAGCTGCGTGCCGCACGCTCGAGCTCGCAGGTCCATGACGCGGTCATGGTGCGGCTCGAAGGGCCCGAGCGGGCGGTCGACGTCACGCGAACCTTCACGAGCACGGTCCACGTCGAGCTCGCCGACGACGGCCCACGCGGCTAGGGGAAGATGGTCCGCCCGCGCTCGTCGGGGATCCCGGACCTGCGCAAGAAGGACGTGTTGACCTGGTCGCGCCACTCGCGCGCGGAGCGCAGCTGCTCGGCGAGCAGGGCGCGCACACGTGCGTCGACGTCCGCAGGGACCCGCCCTTCGAGGCGTTCCCACGCCGCGGCGCGGGCCTCGACCTCCTCGACGCCCTCGAAGTGCGTGTCGTAGATGTGCTGGACCACCGTCACGCCCGAGCGCAGGACGTGCGTGTAGGGCACGTGGTGGAAGAACAGCAGCAGCTCGTCGGGGCAGGTCTCGAGCGACTCGTAGGTCGAGCGCCACGGCTCGGGGTACTGGCCCGCGAAGCCCGTCCCGGTCGCGACGGTGCGGTCCACGCCGATCCCCTCCCGGTCGGCGAAGTGGTACGTGCCCCACGGGGAGTACTCGTACCCGTCGACGGACGGTCCGTAGTGCGTGCCGGGCGTGACCATGAAGCACACCCCGAGCGGCGCGGTGTACTTCTCGTAGCTGAGCCATGAGCCGGCCATGACCTCGCGCAGTCCCGCGCGGACGTCGTCGTCGGCCCCGAAGGTCAGGGTGGCCCACTCGTCGAGGATCGCGAGCGGGTCGAGGCTCGCGTCCCACGCGAGGCGGCCGAAGGCGTAGAGGTTCGCCTGGGCGAGCGGGTGCCCGGTCCAGAACTCGTCGGTGCCCACGTTCGACACCGCGGCGATCCCGCCGCGCCGACCGCCGGGCCCGTGGCCCGCGGCGATCCCCGCGAGGTCGGTCCCCGCCTCGCCCCACGGTCGGAAGCCGAGCAGCTCGGACCACTGCTCGCCGAGGTAGCACACGTGCTTCTGCTGACCGGTGTACTCCTGCGTCACCTGGAGCTCGACCGCGAGGCGCGTGCGCGGCATCGCGGCGAGCACGGGGGAGACGGCCTCGCGCACCTGGAAGTCGAGCGGACCGTGCTTGACCTGCACGACGACGTTGTCGTCGAACTTCCCGTCGAGCGGCGTGAAGTGGTCGAAGGCGGCGCGTGCCCGGTCGGTCGAGCGGTCGCGCCAGTCCTGCTGGTGGTTGTAGACGAAGGCGCGCCAGATCACCGTGCCGCCGTGCGGGGCGAGCGCGCGGGCGAGCACGTTCGCGCCGTCGGCGTGGTCGCGCCCGTACGTGAAGGGGCCGGGCTGGCCCTCCGAGTCGGCCTTGACGAGGAAGCCCCCGAAGTCGGGGATCCGTTCGTAGACGGCCGACGCCGCGTCCGCCCACCACGCCGCGACGCGCTCGTCGAGCGGGTCGGCCGTGTCGAGCCCGCCGAGGTGCACGGGCGAGGCGAAGCTCACCGAGAGGTACGTCGCGATGCCGTGCGCCCGGAAGATGTCCGCGAGGTCGACGACATCCCCGAGCCGCTCCGTCAGGAGCACGGCCGCCGAGCCGACGTTGACGTTGTTGACCGCCACGGCGTTGACGCCGATCGAGCCGAGCAGCCGCGCGTAGGCGCGGATGCGCTCGCGGTCGGGGTTCGGCTCGCCGTCGACCCAGAAGATCGACCCGCCCGCGTACCCGCGCTCGACCTGGCCCATGACGGGGTGCGCGTGCAGGTTGTCCCAGTGGTCGAGCATGCGCAGGGACTGCGCGGGGGAGTGGCGCTCGGGGGCGATCTCGCCCACGAAGCCGGACGCACCGCGACGCACGACCTCGTGCAGCCCGTAGAGCAGACCGTGCGGCCCGCCCGCGAGCACGGCTGTCACCCCGCCCGAGCGTGCGAGCACGAAGTCTTCGGGCTCCAGACCTGCGTCGACGACGGCGTCCGGCCCACTCGAGCTCGCGGCCTCACCGGGCACGGCGGATCCGCCGCCGCCGACGGCGTCTTCCAGCAGTCCGGCGACGACGTCCGGGAGCGCTTCGGGAGCCGACCGCTCCGCGGCGGCGAGCTCGGCGAGCACGAACGACGGCGCGCCGTCGTCGGCGAGGAGCGTCCCGCCGAAGGTGGCCACGGCTCTTGCAACCTCCGCGCGCACGGTGCGCGAGACGACGTCGTCGTCGGACACGACGCGGACGCGTTGCGTCCCGAGGGGGGCGAACGCGGCGTCGGGCAACCAGGCGGGGTGCGTGCTCACCAGTCGTGCACCGACCCGTCCTTGAGCCGGTTCACCGGGAGGTGTGCGCGCTCGTCAGGGGTACCGACGAAGCCGTGGGGAGTCGTGACGCGCACCGTGACGAAGGTGCGTCCTGGGCTCGCGACGAGCATCTCGACGCTGCGGATGGTCGATCCCTGCACGGTCCCCTCCGGTCTGACGGGTCTCGCGACGAGCCTAGTGAGAACCTGCCAGCTCGCGGGCTCGCGCGGTTCGGTGCCAGTGTGGCGGGTCGCGTCGAGGTGGCTCGCAAGGACGCCCACGTGACGGGCTCGCGGCCTCTCCCGGAGGTGCGGGAGCCGGCCCGAAAGAGCCTCGGCTCTGATACGGTGCAATCGTGTGCACCGGATCGGGCGCACTCGTTCTCCGCCCGGCGACGAGGCCGGACCCACCGAAAGGCGGCCAGCAGTGTCACGTCATATCGAGACGATCCACCACGAGGGCTGGAACCCCGAGGACAAGCAGGTCTACGTCCCGGCGATCCGCGTCGCCGAGGGCAACCTCGTGTTCATCTCGGGCGTCACGGGAGCCCCGCCGTACCACGACCACCCGCACCGTCCCGAGCAGTTCGAGGCCGTCCCGCGGGACATCGAGGGCCAGGTCAAGCTCGCCTTCGAGCACCTCGACCTCGCGCTCAAGGCCGCGGGCTGCACGCGCAAGGACGTCGTCGTCCTCAACCGCTACTTCACGAACGTGCGCGAGGACCAGGACGCCGTGAATGCCCACCAGGGCCAGTGGTTCGGCGGCCACATCCCCACGAGCACCTCGGTCGAGGTCGTCTCGCTCGCGACCGACCCCAACCTGCGCCTGGAGATCACGGCGATCGCGGTCCGTCCCCCGCAGTGACGCCACGCCCTGCCGCGCCGCGACCTCCATCCGGCACGGCAGGGCGCACTTCCGCACGGGCGCTCGACCGCTCGGCGACCCTCGTGCGGAACGGAACCACCCCCGGTGGAAACTTCTCGACCGGTGTGGAACCCCCGCTCGCGCGGTGTGGAACCAACCCTCG
>JAJUHG010000068.1 GCA_029267995.1 Micrococcales bacterium | reverse complement strand
GGTCCTCGTGGTCGACTCCTTCGCCCTCGGCGAGCTCACGACATGACGGGGCGGCCTCGCCCGTCGTGAACCGGGTCACCTTGTGCGTGCCGTCGCAGAACGGGGCGATCGTCGAGCCGCCGCACCGGCACAGCGCGACCGTCCCGCGCACCCGCTCGACGGGCTCGCCGCCCACCCGGATCTCGACGTCGCCGCGCACGAGCGCGGGCCCGTCGGGGTAGGTCGTCACGGTCCTTCTCATCGGCCCTCCTTGGCTGCGAGGTCCCGTCGCGAGCTCGCCGCGCGCACGAACCGGGTGCCCGCGTACGGCATCCCGCCCGTGAGCCGCAGCGTGAGCGCGACCCACACGCACACCCCCCGCTCGAGCACCCACAGCGGTGCCCACAGCGGTGCGTCGCGCGGGACGTCCTCGAGCCCCGCGCGACGTCGACCGAGCTCAGCGAGCCCGACGACGGCGGCGGCCACGAGCGCAAGGAGCGCGGGCCTGCGGGACGCGAGGGCGAGCACGGGCAGGATCGCGAGCTCGCGCGCAAGACGTGCGGGCTCGGCGAGGTCGTCGTAGGCCTGGCGCACGCGTTGGCCCGCGAAGTGCCGCACGGTCGGCGGGCGGCGGCCCACCGCGAGCCCTGGCGCGTGGTCGACCCAGCCGCCCACCGACTCGACCGTGCGCAGCAGCTCGAGGTTCTCGAACAGCACGTCGCCGTCGTAGCCGCCGGTCTCGACGAGCACCGAGCGGTGCACCGCGGTGAGCCGTCGACCACGGTCACGTCGACCCACGTCGCAAGCGCCGTGAGGTAGTCGGTCAGCTCGGCAAGGTCGCCGCCGTCGGTCCAGCGCAACGGCAGGACGTACTCGAGCGCGAGGCGCGCCGTCCCGACCGGGCGCGCGGCCAGGCTCATGGCGCGAGCGGTACGCGCAGCGAGGACTCGCCCGCCTGCCACGCGGCAAGGATCGCGTCCCCGACCCAGTCGTCGACCCTGAGGCATGCCGCGGCGCCGAACATGATGTCGCCGAGCAGCGTGGGCTCGTCCTCCGCGAGGGTGCCCGCGAGCTCGTGCGCCGCGATCTGCTCGTGCACCGCGTCCGCCTCGACGTGCTCGTCGTAGTACGCGGCGACGTCGTCGTCGAGGCCGAGGCGGCGCAGGCCCTCGGCGTAGAAGCGGCTCGGGATCGAGGAGGTCATCTCGAAGGCCGCGAGGTGGCCAACGATCGCCCCACGCAGGCGCCGGTTGAGCCCGAACATCGACATGAGGTTGAGCGAGGCGAGCGTGAGCGCGGGCACGTGGTCGACGTACGCCCCGTAGCGGTCGTCGAGACCCAGGCCGCGCACCGTGCGGGCGAACATCGTCGCGTGCACGCGCTCGGGGTCGCCCCCGCCGTACTCGTCCGCCTGGATCTCGACGAGCGCGGCCTTGGGCCGTCCCACGAGGCGCGGGATCGCCCACGAGTGCGGGTCGGCCTCGCGCAGCGTGTAGATCGTGCGGTGCACGATCAGCTCACGCACCTCGGCGAGCGTCGCGCGCTTCGCGACGTACCGCGCGAGGCCGGGCCCGCCGGGCGCCTGCGTGAGTGCGAAGAGCGCCCTGGCGACCTCGCTCGCGCGCGGGGCGGGCAGCTCGGGCAGCTCGACCTGGGCGCGCACCGCGGTCTCGAAGGCCGTCTCGAGCCGGGTGCGCAGGGCGATCAGCTCAGGGCACCACTCGAGGTCCGCGCGCACCTGGTCGAGCGAGCCGTAGGCGAGCGCGTACAGCGTGAACAAGGTGAGCTGGACGTCGTCGTCGGACGTGACGTCGGTGTCGATCGCGGCGCGCCTGCCCGCCTCGAGCAAGGCCCGCCCGTCGACCGGGCCGGGCGAGGCGAGCGTCGCGAGCACGAGCGCGCTGAGCGGTCCGCGCGGCTCGAAGCCGACCACGGGCGCCGTCGCCGGCAGGACGGAAAGCTGGCTCGTCATGGCGTGCTCCTCGATTCGTCCTCACCGAGGGTCGCACCGGGCACGGTCGGGCGCACCTCGAGGGCCTACGACGACGGCGCGACGGGTCGGACCAGGAGGTCGGCACCCTCTCGGTGCGACTAGCTCCCAGCCTCCGGCCGGTCACGTTCCTCGGCACCCCGAACGGACGCAGGGTCGCGCCGCGAGAGCTTCGAGGGCCACCACACGGAGCGTCCGACGTCGTGCACGAGCGCGGGGACGAGCAGCGAGCGCACGACGAAGGTGTCGAGCAGGACGCCGAAGGCCACGATGAACGCGAGCTGGACGAGGAACAGGATCGGGATGACCGACAGGGCCGCGAAGGTTGCCGCGAGCACGACGCCCGCCGAGGTGATGACCCCACCCGTGATGCGCAGGCCGCGGAGCACGCCCTCGCGCGTGCCGTGGGTGAGCGCCTCCTCGCGCACGCGCGTCATGAGGAAGATGTTGTAGTCGATACCGAGGGCCACGAGGAACACGAACCCGTAGAGCGGGACCGCGGGGTCCGCGCCGGGGAAGTCGAAGATCCCGTTGAACACCAGGGCCGCGACGCCCATCGCGGTCCCGAACGAGAGCACCGTGGTCGCGAGCAGCAGGACGGGGGCGAGCACCGAGCGCAGCAGCAGCATGAGGATCCCCGTGATGACGAGGAGCACGATCGGGATGATGAGGTTGCGGTCGTGGATCGAGGCGTCGTTCGTGTCGATCGCGACCGCGGTCTCCCCGCCCACGAGCGCGCCGAGGGGAGCGAGCTCGGTGCGCAGCGCGCGGACCGTCTGGCTCGCCTCGGCCGAGTCCGGGGCGTCGGTGAGGGTCGCCTGGAGCAGGACCCGCCCGTCGACCACGGTCGGCGCGGGAGGCTCGGTCCCGGGGGGCCCGAAGGCCTGGATGCCCTCGGCGGTCACGGGCGCGGAGCCCGAGGGTGAGTCGGAGGAGAGGACCGAGACGTTCGCGACGCCGTCCTGGGCGAGGGCCACCTCGGCAGCGTCCTGCAGTGCGGCCTCCTCGACGAGGACGAGCGCGGGCTGTCCCGAGCCGCCCGGGAAGTGCTCGCCGAGCACCTCGAGGCCGTCGCGGGCCTGCGAGGAGCCGAGCACGAGCTCTGAGCGCGGGACGCCGTCGGCCTCGAGCTGGGTCACCCCGAGCGTGCCGAGAGCGAGCACGGCGGCCGTGCCGAGCCAGATCACGCGTGGGCGGCGCTGCACGAACGACGCGACGCGGGCCCACACGCCGTCGGTCACGTCGCCCGAGACGTGACCCTCCTCGAAGACCGGGCGGCGCGGCCAGAAGGCCGCGCGGCCGAGCAGGAGGAGGGCCGCGGGAAGGAAGGTCAGGGCCGAGAGCATCGCGAAGACGATGCCGATCGCGGCGACGGGCCCGAGCCCCGAGTTGGACTTGAGGTCGCTCAGCAGCAGGCACAGCAGCCCCGCGATGACGGTCCCGCCCGAGGCGAGGATCGGTTCGACCGAACCCTTGACGGCGCGGCGGGTCGCGACGACCTTGTCCTCGACGCTGCGCAGCTCCTCGCGGTAGCGGGCGACGAGCAGGAGCGAGTAGTCGGTCGCGGCGCCGATCACGAGGATGAACAAGATGCCCTGGGTCTGGCCCGAGAGCATGAGCACGTCCCACTTCGCGAGCCACCACACGACGAGCAGCGCGACGCACAGCGCGAACATCGACGTCGAGAGCACGACGAGGGGCAGCAGGAACGAGCGGTAGACCGCGAGCAGGATCACGAGGACCGCCGCGAGCGCGACCGCGAGCAGGAGCCCGTCGATCCCCGCGAAGCCGGCGGCGAGGTCGGCCGTGAAGCCCGCAGGGCCGGTGAGGTAGACCTCGATGCCCGCGGGGACCTCGTCCGAGAGCACCTGCTCGACCTCGGCCAGGACGTCGGCGATACCCGCCTCGCCGTCGATCGGGACGAAGGCTTGTGCGGCGAGCCCGTCCTCGGAGGGGATGGGTGGGGAGGTCTCGCCCTGCACGCCCGGGAGGTCGGCGACCTCGGCCATCGCGGCGGCGATCTGGTCGAGCTCGGCCTCGGTGAGGGGCTCGGTGCCGACGAGGACGACGATCGCGGGGATGCCGTCCGCGTCGGAGAAGTCCGCCTGGGCGTCCTGGACCGCGGTCGCCTCGGCGGAGGTCGGCAGGTAGGCGGCCGGGTCGTTCGAGGAGACTTCCTCGACCTTGCCGAAGAGGGGACCGCCGAGGCCCGCGCCGGCGAGCCAGACGAGCACGAGGACGGCGGGCAGGAGCACGCGGAGCCAGCGGCGCGGGCTGCGGGAGTGGGAGGTCATGGCGGCCTTCCGTGCGGGCGAATGTGTCTAACCAAGTTAGTAATATACCAAGGTTGATGCAAGCCAAGTGGTGATATGCGTCACGGCCCGCCCGCCCATCGTCCCCCGCCGGGCGTGCTGCGGCCTTTCGACCACCCCGCTTGCGCCCCTACCCGCGATTCACGCTCGCTTGCGTCCGGCTCCGCCCTAGGCTGCGGGCGTTCTCGTCCTCGGTGCACCGCCGCGACGGCCGGCCCCGAACGCCAGGAGATGCAGTGACGCAGGTCGACACCCGCGAGCTCACGAGCGAGGTCTCGCTGACCGGCCCCGACGGGCGGCTCGACCGGGCCGCGGTCGGGTGGGCACGCAGGCCGCTCGTCGACACCGCCGGGATCGGCTGCGGGTGGGGGCGCACCAAGCGCTGGGAGTACTGGAACGTCACGACGCCCACGCACATCCTCGCGCTGACCGTGTCCCACATCGACTACGCCGCGGTGCACGAGGTGTGGGTCCTCGAGCGCGAGACCGAGCACACGTGGCAGCGCTCGGCGACCGTGATCCCCGCGCGCGGCGTCGAGCTGCCCGCACGTCTCGAGCACGGCCGCTCGCGCGCGAGCGCGAGGCACCTCGCGATCGCGATCGACGAGCTCACCTCCGACGACGGCCGCCACCACGGCACCCGCCTGCGCGCCCGCATCCCGGGCGCGTCCTTCGACGTCGTCGCCCAGCTCCCCGAGGGCCACGAACGGCTCGCCGTCGTCGTGCCGTGGGACGACAAGCGCTTCCAGTACACCGTCAAGGACGTCGCGCGCCCCGCGCACGGGACCCTCGTGCTCGACGGGCGCAGGCTCGAGGTGCCCGCGGGGGAGTCGTGGGCCGTGCTCGACCACGGGCGCGGCCGATGGCCCTACGACGTCACGTGGAGCTGGGGCGCCGGCTCGGGACGCTCGGGCGGGCGCGTGATCGGCCTCCAGGTGGGGGGACGGTGGACCGACGGGACCGGCTCGACCGAGAACGCCGTCGTCGTCGACGGGCGCCTGCACAAGGTGCGCGCCGAGCTCACGTGGGAGTACGACCCGGCCGAGCCGATGCGACCGTGGCGCGTGCACGGCGGCGGGCTCGACGCGAGGTTCGAGCCGTTCTACGACAAGGTGACCCGCACCAACCTGCTCATCGTCTCGGCGAGCACCGACCAGTGCTTCGGCCACTGGTCGGGCACCTTCCGGTCCGACGACGGCGATCAGCTCACCTTCGAGGGTCTGCTCGGCTGGGCCGAGCACGTGCACAACCGCTGGTAGGCCGATCACCCGTGCGGGTGAAGAACTCGCCCGTCCGGCCCCGTAGCGCCCATGGGGAGGACTCCCCATCTGCGAGGGCACCTTCGTCCGGTTAGGGTACTCCAGGCCATTTGTCGAGCTCGCCGGACCCCGGCGTGCGCACGGCGCGACGAGCGACAGAGCAGGAGCAGCAACGGGTGGGAGCGCTCAGGGGACTTCGCCTGCGCGGACGCAGCGCCGCACCGCTCGCGACGGTCGCGGTCTTCGCGAGCACGATCGTCGCGGTCGCCCTCACCAACGACGGCGTCCCCACGACCGACGTCCAGCTCAACGACTCGGGCATCTGGGTCACGCGCCAGCAGGACAACCTCGTGGGCCGCTTCAACGTCGCCGCGCGCGTGGTCGACGGCGCCGTGACGGTGGGCTCCTCGAGCTTCGACGTGCTCCAGCAGGACGCGACTGTCGTCGCACGCGACCTCGGGGGTGAGGCCGTGAGCCCCGTCGACGGCGCGACGCTCCAGCTGCGCGGCACCGCGGGCGTCCCCGCGACGTCCCACGTGGCCGTCGGTGGACCGGTCGCGGCGATCCTCGACCCGCTCGCAGGGACGCTCTGGGCGCTCCCCGTCGCACAGGTCGCGGGCTTCTCGGTCGAGGGCACCGAGCCGCTCCTGACGGGCCTCGAGGACGGCGCGCTCGCGGTAGACCTCGACGGGACCGTGCGGGTCGCAGCGGGCGGTCGCCTCGTGACGCTCGCCCCCGAGGGGCAGGGCCCGGGCACCGAGCCCGTCGTCGAGGAGCTGCCCGCGGGCCCCAAGGACGTGCTCGACGTGACGACCGTGGGCCGCGACGTCGTCGTCCTCAACCGCTCGACCGCCGAGCTCTACCTGCCCGGCGGTCGCGCGGTCGACGCGCCCGGCGCGGAGTCGATCGCGCTCCAGCAGCCCGGCCCCGCGCACGATGCGGTCGTGCTCGCGGACGGCACCGACCTCGTGAGCCAGCCGCTGCGGGGCGGCGAGGCGACGCGGCTCTCCTCGGGCGCGAGCGGGACACCCGCAGCGCCCGTGTTCCTCGCGGGCTGCGCGTACGGCGCGTGGAACGGCTCGCAGCGCATCGCACGCGACTGCGTCGGCGAGGCCGACGATCTCGTCCAGGAGCTCGCGGGAGCCGCCCCGGGCGAGCTCGTGTACCGCGTCAACCACGGCCACGTGATCCTCAACGAGCTCTCGCTCGGCTCGGTGTGGCTCGCGAGCGAGAACTACGAGCTCTTCGACGACTGGTCGGACGTGCTGCCCTCGGAAGGGGAGGAGCACGAGGACTCCGACGCGATCCCCGACACCTCGCGCGACCCGATGCTCGACCGGGACAAGGAGAACCGCCCGCCCGTCGCGGAGGACGACTCCTTCGGGGTGCGCCCCGGCCGCACGACGATCCTGCGCGTGCTCGACAACGACGCCGATCCCGACGGCGACGCGCTCGTCGCGAGCCCCGAGACCGCCGAGACCTCGCTCGGGCCTGTCCAAGCGATCTACGGCGGGGCGGCGCTCCAGGTCGTGGTCCCCGAGGACGCGAGCGGCTCGGCGAGCTTCACCTACCTCGTCGACGACGGCCGCGAGAACGGCACCGACACCGCGACCGTGCGCCTCGAGGTGCATGACTGGGACCGCAACGACCCACCCGTGCGGGTGCGTGAGCGCGACCTCGTCGTCGCGAGCGGCGCCGAGGTGACCGCACGGGTCCTCGAGGACTGGGCCGACCCGAACGGCGACGACCTCGTGCTCGTCGCGGCGAGCGCCGCGACGAAGGGCGACGAGGTGCGCTTCACGCCCGACGGCGCGCTCACCTTCCTCGACGCCGGGACCGAGATCGGCCGCAAGCAGGTCTCGATCACGGTGAGCGACGGACGCAGCCAGACCGAGGGCGTCGTGTGGGTCGAGGTCCTCGAGGACCAGCAGCCCCCCGTCGCGCGGGTCGACCACGCGACGGGCGTCGTCGGGCAGCCGATCGTCGTCTCCCCGCTCCTCAACGACACCGACCCGAACGGGGACGAGCTGCGGCTCGCGCGCGTCGACGAGGCACCGCCCGCACGCCTGACGACCGACTTCGACGACGGCACCGTGACGCTCGTCTCGGACGTCGCGCGCGTGGTCTACCTGACCTACCTCGTGACCGACGGTCCGAGCTCGACCCTCGGCCTCATCAGGGTCGACGTCACGGACCCCGGTGACGAGGTCGCCCCGCCCGTCGCGGTCAAGGACACCGCGCTGCTGCCCGCGGACGGCTCGGTGCTCGTCGACGTGCTCGGCAACGACCACGACCCCGCGGGAGGGGTGCTTGTCCTGCAGTCGGTCGAGGTCGACCCGACCACGGGGCTCAGCGTCGAGGTCGTCGACCACCACCTGCTGCGCGTCACCGCGGTGCGCACGCTCGACGGGCCCGTCTCGGTCTTCTACTCGGTGTCGAACGGGATGGCCTCGGCGCGCGGCGAGGTGCTCGTCATGCCGGTGCCGGCACCGCCCGTGCTGCGCCCCCCGCAGGCGAACCCCGACGAGGCGGTCGTGCGTGCGGGCGACATCGTGACGATCCGGGTGCTCGAGAACGACGAGCACCCCGACAACGCGCTCGTCGAGCTTGTCCCCGAGCTCGTCGAGGCCCCTGACACCGAGGACGGGCTCATCTTCACGACCTCGGACGCGGTCCGCTTCCACGCGGGCGAGAACGCCCGGACGGTGCGCGCGGTCTACGAGATCGTCGACCCGCAGGGTCAGAAGGACTCGGCGCAGGTCACGATCCACGTGCGGCCCCTCGACCCCGAGCACAACGCCCCGCCGCGCCCGCGCGACCTCGAGGCGCGTGCCCTCGCCGGCTCGACCGTGCGCATCCCCGTCCCGCTCGCAGGCCTCGACCCGGACGGGGACCGGGTGAGCCTGCTCGGGCTCGAGACGGCACCCACGAAGGGCCGCGTCGTCGAGGTCGGCCCGAGCTGGATCGACTACGAGGCGAACGCGCAGAGCGCGGGCACCGACACGTTCTCCTACCGCGTGAGCGACGCGCTCGGTGCGCGCGCGACCGCCGAGGTCACGGTCGGCATCGCGCCCGCGACCGAGACGAACCTGGCCCCGCTCGCGGCTGACGACGTCGTCTACGTGCGCCCCGACCGGCTCGTCGCGGTGCCCGTGCTCGTCAACGACGTCGACCCCGAGGGAGGGCGCCTGCGCCTCGTCACGGACGGTCTCGAGGTGCCCGAGGGCCTCGAGGCGAGCGTCGTGCACGACAGGGTGCTCGTCCGCGCGCCGTCCGATCCGGGGGCCTACACCGTCTACTACACGGTCGCCGACGTGCTCGGGGCGACCGCGCTCGGTGCGCTCACGGTCGAGGTCTCGGGGACGGCGCCCCTGCGCCGCCCGGTCGCGGTCGACGACGCGATCGGTCTCGCCGAGGTCATCGGCAAGGACGTCGTGGACGTCCCCGTGCGCGACAACGACGACGACCCGGACGGCTTCGTCGACGAGCTCGAGGTCTCCCTTCCCGAGACCGTCGGGACGGACGACGAGGGCCGACCGCTCGCGAGCGTCTCGCCCGACGGCTCGGTCAAGGTCACGCTCACCGAGGAACCCCAGGTCATCCCGTACACCGTGACCGACCAGGACGGTCTCTCCGCGAGCGCCTTCGTGCTCGTCCCCGGGATCGGCAACCTTCCCCCGGGTCTCGGCGAGGGGGGCCCCGAGCTCACCGTGCTGAGCGGCGAGGAGCTGCGCGTCGACCTGACGCGCTACGTCGTCGTCGCCGAGGGGCGCATGATGGGGCTCACCGAGGCGGGCAAGGTCACCGCGGTGCGCGGGACGGGTGCCGCGGTCGACCGCACGACGATCTCCTTCGTCTCCGAGCCTGACTACGTGGGCCCTGCGGCGATCTCCTTCGAGGTCGCCGACGGCGAGCAGGACGACCCGAGCACGCAGACCGCGGTCCTCTCGCTGCCGATCACCGTCCTGCCCCAGCCGCACGTCAACACCCCGCCCGAGGCGCGCGGGGCGAACCTCTCGGTCGAGGTCGGCACCTCGGCCTCGATCGACCTCGCGCCGTACGGCAGCGACGTCGACGACGACCCCCTGACCTTCGAGCTCGTCGACCTGCCCGGCGCGGGGCTCGAGGCGAGCCTCGACGGCACGCGCCTGACCGTCACAGCCCCGAACGACGTGCCGAAGGGCACGACGACCCGGGCGAGCTTCACCGTCTCCGACGGCGAGGCGCAGTCCGTTCCCGCGCGCGTCGACATCACGGTGACCTCCTCGACCCGACCGCTCGCGACCGTGAACCTCGACCGTGTCGAGGACGTCCATCAGGGCGAGCCCGTGACCATCCCCGTGCTCGCGAACGACAAGAGCCCCTTCGAGGGTGAGCCGCTCGTGCTCCTGCACGCCGAGCTCGACACGGGTCAGGGTTCGGTCACCGTCGCGGGGGACGACGTCGTCGTGACGCCTGCTGCGGACTTCGTGGGCACCCTCACGGCGCGCTACACCGTCGCGGACGCGACCCAGGACCACGACCGCAACGTCGACGGCCGGATCGAGGTCACGGTGCTCGGCCGTCCCGGTGAGCTGCTCGCACCCGTCGTGGAGGAGGTGCGCTCGCGCACGGTCGTGCTGTCGTGGCGACCGCCCGTCAACAACGGCTCGGTCATCACGCACTACGAGGTGACCGCCTCGGACGGCTCGACCTTCCGGTGCGAGACGACGACGTGCACGCTCGAGGGCCTCACGAACGACGTCGAGTACACCTTCACGGTGGTCGCGCACAACGCGGTGGGCGCCTCCGAGCCCTCGCCCGAGTCCGCTCCCGCACGGCCCGACGAGCGTCCCGACCCGCCCGCGGCGCCCACGCTCACCTTCGGGGACGGCTCGCTCGAGGTCACCTGGGTCAACGCGAGCTACACCGACCGCTCCCCGATCCTCGACGTGACGCTCGAGATCTCCCCCGCGCCGCCGTCGGGCGAGATCCAGAAGGCGCACGTCGCGGGGACGTCCTTCGTGTGGGACGGTCTCGTCAACGGGACCGAGTACAAGGTCCGTGTCATGGCGCACAACTCGGCGCCCGAGCCCTCGGACTTCTCCCCCTACTCGCTCGGTGAGATCCCCGCGGGCGTGCCCGCGACGCCCGGCGCGCCGACCGCGGGTCGCGTCGACACCCCGCTCGGCGGCGAGATCGACGTGCGCTGGGGCGAGCCCGCGAACAACGGCGACGCGATCGCCGCCTACGAGCTCGACGTGCTCGAGGGCGGCTCCCTCGTGCGCACGATCGAGGTCATGGGCACCCAGCAGACCGTCACGGGGCTCGACGTCTCGGGCTCGTACACCTTCGCGGTGCGCGCCCGGAACAAGGCCGGGTTCTCCGAGACCTCACCGGCCTCCGAGGCGGTCACGCCGTTCGGGCGCCCGGGCCCGGTCGGCAAGCCGAGCGCGAAGCTCGCCTCGAACACCGACCGGCGCGCCCAGGTCTCGTGGTCGGCCGCCGAGCCGAACGGCAACCCAGTGTCCTACCGCGTCCGGGCGAACGGGACGGTCGTCGTCGACTCGACGACCGCGACGTCGGTCACTGTGACGGGACTGACGAACGGCACCGACTACACCTTCACGGTCGAGCCGTTCAACGCGGGCGGCTCGGC